>CALDKL010000413.1 GCA_937898895.1 uncultured Verrucomicrobiae bacterium
CAGGCCCGTCGGTGCCCCAGGAAAGCAGCCATCCCCCGTTGGCGCTTCTGATCAGGGACCACGGTTTGAGCCCTCCCCTGACTGCGCCGATTCCCGGACTTGTCAGGCAGCCAGTCGCCTGCGTATCCTTGCGGACATGTCATCCCGCCGTCGTTTTCTCACCGCCTCCTCCCTCCTCGCCGGAAGCTCCGCCGGACTCGCTCCCGCGCTCCGTGCCCAGATGAAACAGGCCGACGCGGATCCGAATTTTGTCGTGAAAAAGGGACGCATCCGACAGTCCATCATGGGCTGGTGTTTCAACTCGCATTTCAAACCCGTCGAACTCGCGCATCACTGCAAGGCCATCGGCCTCGTCGCGATGGAAGGCATCCCGCCCGAAGCCTATCCCGAAGTGCGAAAACTCGGTCTCGAAATCTCGCTGGTCAGCTCCCACGGATTCGCCCAGGGCCCCTGCGATCCGAGATATCGCGACGAAACCATCGCAACCCTGAGGAAGAGCATCGCGCTGGCCCAGGGCGTCAACTGCAAAAAGGTCATCACCTTCACGGGAATGCGATTCGATGGCATGGACGAGGAAAAAGCCGCCGATGACTGCATCGCGGTGTGGAAGGAAGTGCTACCCGACGCCGAAAAGGCCGGGGTCACACTCGTGCTCGAACATCTCAATTCGCGGGACAACACCCATCCCATGAAGGGGCATCCGGGATACTTCGGCGACGACGTGGAATTCTGCATCGACCTCGTGAAGCGCATCGGGTCGCCGAACTTCAAGCTGCTCTTTGACATCTACCACGTCTCCATCATGAACGGCGACATCATCCGCCGCATCCGGCAACATCACGAACTGATCGGCCACTACCACACGGCGGGCAATCCGGGGCGTTGCGAACTCGACGAGACCCAGGAGATCCATTACCCGCCCATTCTCGAGGCGATCCTAGCCACCGGTTACACCGGCTACGTGGCCCAGGAATTCATCCCCACCTGGGACGATCCCCTTCTCGCACTGCGCCACGCCGCGCAGGTCTGCGATGTCTGAATGTCAGAGTTTCCATCCCCTTTGTCCCGAGTCGCCCGTTCAACAACCGAACTCCAAAATCGATCCATCGCCATGAATACCCGTCGCCGTTTCCTCGGTCAGGCTGCCGCCGTGATCGCCGCACCCACGATTCTTCCCTCCGGCCTCCTCGGCCAGAATGCTCCGAGCAAACGCGTCACGATGGGCTTCATCGGCATGGGCAACCGAGGCATCGGAGTGATGGAGGCCTTTCTCAACCACGCCGATGTCCAGGGGGTCGCCGTCTGCGACGTCGAGGACCACCACGTCCGCATCCAGGGCGAGAAAAAGAGCCGCGACTACGGTCGCACGCCGGGCAAAGCGGCCGTCGAAAAGCTCTACGCAACGCGCACCGAATCCGGATCCTGGAAGGGCTGCGCTGCCTACGAAGATTTCCGCGAGCTGATCGCCCGCGAGGACATCGATGCCGTCATGGTCGCCACACCCGATCACTGGCACGGCCTCATCACCATGGCCGCGATCCGGAGCGGCAAAGACGTCTACTGCGAGAAACCCGTCACCCACCAATACGCCGAGGGACACGCCATCCATCGCGAGGTGGCCCGGCGCAAAGCCGTGTTCCAGGTCGGCTCGCAGCAGCGCTCCGACGCCCTCTTTCAGCAGGCCGTCGAGATCGTGCGCAACGGACTCATCGGCAAAGTCACCAGAGTCGAGGTCGGTCTCCCCACCGGGCACGACCAACCCGAAGGCGACGCCACCGTGAAGACTCCGCCCTCCGATCTCAATTACGATCTCTGGTGTGGTCCCGCCGCCCTCCTCCCCTATCGCGAGTGTTATCACCACTGGTCCTGGCGCTGGACAAAAACCTTCGGCGGAGGACAACTCATGGACTGGATCGGGCACCACAACGACATCGCCCACTGGGGACTCGATCTCGACCAGAGCGGACCTGTTTCGGTCGAAGCAAAGAACTGGGTCTATCCCACCACTCCGCTCTACGACGCTCCCCTGAGCTACGATGTCCTCTCGAAATACGCCGATGGTTGCGAGGTTCTCATTTCCTCGCACAATCCCATGGGGACGAAATGGATCGGCGACGGCGGCTGGGTCCACGTCACGCGGGGCAAACTCACCACCTCCGATCCCGCCTGGGCCGCACCCGGTTTCTCCGCCGGAGCCTGGAAAACCATGAAGACTCCCGGCCACCAGCGCAATTTCATCGACGCCGTTCTTTCCCGGGGAGAGACCATCGCCAACGCCGAGACGGCGCACCGCTCCATCACTCCCGGCCACCTCGCCTACCTCTCCCACACCATCGGTGGCCCCGTCCGGTGGGATGCAAAAGAGGAGAAAGTCCTCGGCAATGACGAGGCGCAGAAACAGCTGATGGCGCTGCCCTATCGCGGAGATTGGAAGCTCGGGGCGTGATCCGACCGGGCATGGCCCGAAGTGCTCACAGACCTCGCCACGTCCCTCCCTAGTGTGGTGATCGCTACATACGTGTGCAAAATTCGTGAGGAATCTTTTTCAACTTCAAGGCGAGAGGAGGGA
>CALDKL010000414.1 GCA_937898895.1 uncultured Verrucomicrobiae bacterium
CGGACGCGGCCTCGGCCGAGGGCATCCGGCTCGAGATCCGCGCCCAGGATCGGCTTCCCGATTTTCCTCCGTCGACCAGTCTCTATTATTTCAAATACGATCTCTCCGACAGCGGCTTCAAGGCAAGCAGCACGATGAAAAAATTCCTCGACCAGCGTCCGGGGGGGATGGGCTACCTCAAGGCGGCCTCCTATCTGATGCATCAGGACGGCTTCATCAACATCCGAAACTTTCTCGTCGGAAATTGCCAGTATATCCTCCAGGATGAGTCGGGCCTTCCCGCCGAGTTCCTCGCGACCTATTTCAACGTCACTTATTACGGGAAATACGCTGGCCCCATCGACATGTTCAAGGAATACGACCAGCCCTTCCTGCGGCAGATCTATGCTTCCGGGGTGGCGCGTCCTCTCCCGTTCGGAACGGGATACCGCATGAACGATGCGGACTCGATTCAGCTGTTCGGAGTGCGGAAATAGTTGCCCGGATGCGGGCCAGAGACGTAGGATGGGGGAGTCATGAAACCTTTCCTGTTTGCGTTGTTGTTATGGGCCATTCTTTTTGCGCCGGGCCGGGCAGGGGAGCCCCGCCGACCGAACATCCTCGTGATCATGGCCGACGATCTCGGCTATGGAGATATTTCCTGCCAGGGTGCAAAAACCTATCAAACACCGAATATCGACCGCCTCGCCTCGGAAGGGATTCGTTTTACCAGCGGTTACAGCTCTGCCTCGACCTGTACGCCGACTCGATACTCGTTTCTCACCGGCATGTACGCGTTTCGCACCGAGGGCACGGGAATCGCTCCTCCGGCGGCACCGGCCATCATCCGTCCGGGGATTCCCACGCTTCCCGGCACGCTCGCATCAGTAGGGTATCGCACCGCCGTGATCGGAAAATGGCATCTCGGATTGGGCGGGCCGGACGGCCCCGACTGGAATGGCGAGATCACTCCGGGGCCGCTCGAAATCGGATTTCAGCACTGTTTCCTTCTTCCGACGACCAATGACCGCGTTCCTCAGGTTTTCCTGCAGGACCGTCGCGTACTCAATCTGGATCCCGCCGATCCGATCCGCATCCACCCGAAAAAGCCGTCAGACGATCATCCCACCGGACTGGAACAACGCGAATCCCTGAAGTTGGATTGGACGCATGGCCACAACAACACGATCCACAACGGGATCAGCCGGATCGGGTTTTACACGGGCGGAAAGGGAGCCCGCTTTCGCGACGAGGATCTAGCCGACGAGTGGGTGAAGCGGAGTGTCGCCTGGATCGAGGAAACCCGGGAGCAACCCTTCTTTCTGTTTTTTGGGGCGCACGAGCCGCATGTGCCGCGGATGCCGCACGAGCGGTTCCAGGGCAAGACGCCGCACGGCTATCGCAGCGACAGCATCCTCGAGCTGGATTGGACCGTGGGCGAACTGATAAACGCTCTCGATCGGCTCGGGATCGCGGAGGATACGCTCGTGGTCTTCTGTTCGGACAACGGGCCGGTGATGGACGATGGCTACGCGGACGGGGCGCTCGAGAAGCGGGGCGACCACCGTGCGGCGGGGCCGTTCCAGGGAGGAAAATACTCCGTCTACGAGGGCGGAACGCGAACCCCCTTCCTCACCCGGTGGAAGGGGACCATTGCGCCGGGCGTCTCCGACGAGATCGTCTCGACGGTCGACCTTTTTGCGAGCCTTGCGAAGCTGACGGGGGCGGCAGTGCCCCCGGCGGCGGCCCCTGATTCTGAAGATGTCCTGGGGGCTTTGTTAGGAGAGGCGGGGGCGAGGGGACGGGACGAACTCGTGCAACAGGACAATGGCTCGACCGGCAACTTCGGTTTTCGGTCCGGCCCGTGGAAGCTGGTCCGCTACGATACGAAAAAAGCCCGCAACGTCGTCGTGGAGGCGAAGCTGGAGGCCGTCGCCGTACCTCGGTTCCAGCTTTTTCAACTCGATACCGATCCGGGGGAGACGACCGACCTGCTCGAGCGGAAGCCGGAAGTGGCGGTGGAGCTGAAAAAGAGACTCGAGGAGATCGTCGGCCCGCAGCCTACGCGGAAGCGCTAGTTTCTCCACCCGTTCGTGGCGAGGGGCACGCCTCTGCCGCACGTCGCTGCAGGAGGGGCAGAGAATCGTGGGGCAGTACCGGACGACGGTGGCCGGATGATCTCGTGATCGGCACTTGCCATTCGCAGGGGAATGGGTTCCCTTCCGAAATGCTCCTGAAGCACGGCATCCACCTCGGTTATTGCACGAACATTCATCGCGGGGAAACTTGGGCAGAGACCTTTGCCGCGCTGCGAACCCATACCGATGCAGTGCGTTTGCGAGTGTCTCCGGGGCAGCCCTACGGGATCGGCTTGCGCTTGTCGGCCGCTGCCGCCGAAGAACTCGCGGCGAAGCCGGAGGAACGCGAAATCTTCCGTCGCTGGCTCGACCAGACCAATTCCTACGTGTTTACGATCAACGGATTTCCCTATGGGGCCTTTCACGGAACGAGGGTGAAGGAGAAGGTCTTTGCGCCGGATTGGAGCACCGAGGAGCGGCTTCGATACACCGCCCAACTCTTCGATCTGCTGGACGAGTTCGCCCCTTCCGGCATGGAGGGGAGTGTGAGCACTCTGCCGGGCTCCTTCAAGGAATTCATCCGGCCAGAGTCCTCTGGGGAACAACTCGACGCGATTCGACGGAACCTGCGCCGGGCCGCCGAGCACATCGAGCGACTCCGCGAACGGAGTGGGCGCGACCTGCATCTCGGGCTCGAGCCGGAGCCACTCGGTCTTTTCGAGAATAGCGCGGAGACCGTGTCATTTTTCGAAGGCCTGATCGAGGAGGTGGATGGGGAGGAACGAGACCGCCTCCTCCGCAATCTCGGGGTCAACTACGACACCTGCCATTTCGCGATCGAATTCGAGGAACCCGATTCGGCGATCCGCGCCATCCGGTCCGCCGGAATCCGAATCAGCAAGGTGCACCTGAGTTCCGCCCTGAGACTGAACCCTTCGCCGGAGGCGATCGAACGGCTGAGAGAGTTTGAGGAAGGGGTCTATTTTCACCAGGTTCTCG
>CALDKL010000415.1 GCA_937898895.1 uncultured Verrucomicrobiae bacterium
GTGGGGAGGGACTGGGAGAGCAGCCATTCGTAGAGCGCGTTGTCGGCGTAGGCCTTCGTCCAGGAGTCGTGTCCGGCTTCCGGATCGATCGTGAATTTGGTCTTCGTGTTGCCCCCCTTCTGCAAGGCCTCGACGAGTCGCGAAGATTCCTCGAGCGGCACGACGGAATCCTTCGCCCCGTGAAAGACCCACACGGGCAGATGCTGAATCCAACGCATTTTGTAGGGCACTCCGCCACCACAGATGGGGACAATGGCGGCGAAGCGATGCGGCGCGAGCGTCGCAAAATGCCAGGTGCCGTAGCCCCCCATGCTCAAGCCGGTCAGATAGATCCGAGATGGATCGACTCGAAGAGTCTTCTCGAGATGGTCGATGAGTTCGAGCACGGGTTGCTCCGTCCACCACTCGTTGGCGGGACATTGTGGTGAAACCAGGAGGAAGGGCAAGGCGACCCCTTCCGCCGCTCGCTTGGGCGGGCCATGCTTCGCGACGAGATCGACCTGATCGCCGCGCTCACCGGCTCCATGCAGAAAGACAACAAGAGGCCAGCGTTGGTCCGGCTTTTGATCGTAGCCTTCCGGGAGACTAAGGAGATATTCGAGATGAAAGACCTCCTTCGATGGTGCCTCGAAGACTTCCCTCCTGGTGTCGGCAGAGACCGACGGAAGAGCGAGCAAGAAGCCGATCGGGAGGAGCGAACGATACAAACGTTTCATCGACCCGAGGATAACCTCGCCACCGTCCCCCGCCAGCAAAAAGGTTCGGTTGCGCAGATAGGGTCGCCGGTCCGACAGGGACGCAAACCGGACATTGCATCCCGGCGCTCTTTTCTCCAAACTCAGCTTCCATTCATGAAAACTCTCTTTGCCCCTGCCCTCATCGCTCTGGCCTCCGCCTGGATCCCGCTCCATGCCGAGCCCGTGCCACTCTTCGATGGAAACACCTTCGAGGGGTGGGAGGGAAACAAGGACACGGTCTGGCGCATTGAGGACGGTGCCCTCACCGCCGGATCGCTCCAAAAAAAGCAGGAGAAAAACGACTTTCTCGCAACGGTAAAGGAATATGGAGATTTCGACCTGAGCCTGAAGTGGCGTCTTGAAGGCACCGAGGGCTTTGTGAACGGAGGCGTCCAGATCCGATCACGCCGCATCCCCAATCATCACGAGGTGATCGGATACCAGGCAGACCTGGGTGCGGGCTATGATGGCGCACTCTATGACGAGAGCCGCCGCAAGAAGATGCTGGCGCAACCCTCCGGGGAAATCCTCACCAAGGCACAGAAACCCCTCGGTGAGTGGAACGATTACCGCATTCGCGCCGAAGGCCCCCGCATTCGAATCTGGCTCAATGGGATCCTCACTGTCGACTATACCGAGACGGACCCTACCATTGAACAAAAGGGAATCATCGCGGTGCAGATTCACGGCAACGCGACCAGCGTCGTCCGATACAAAGACATCAGGATC
>CALDKL010000416.1 GCA_937898895.1 uncultured Verrucomicrobiae bacterium
CGTGCCCGTCGTCTGCAACGTCGAAGCCCGCCAGGTCAGTGAGCCGGACGAAATCCGCCGCACCCTCGAGGCCCAGGTGAGCGGCTCGGTGCGCTGGAGCGAATCGGTGCAGCAGTTCCTCGGAAAGGGAGAGACTCTTTTCATCGAACTCGGCCCCGGCCGCGTCCTCGCCGGATTCATGAGGCGGATCGACAAGAGCGCGAAGACGCTGAGTTTTTCGGACGTCGAGAGCTTCGAGAAAGTGCTGGCCGATCTGGGGTGAGGCCTTCGCCCATCCCCCCACTCGCTTACGGTACAAAGGGTTCTTTGGCGTGGTTTCATTCCCCCACCCGGCCGCCCTTTACCCCTCCGTGACGGCCGGAGCATCGGGGGCGGCGGTCTCGGTGGCGGGAGAAAGAAAATAGAGATCCAGCACCGCCTTGACCCTCGCAAAAAATTCCCGCATCCGCACCTTGCGCGAGTCACCGTAGTCCACGGTCTCGCTGCGCAGGGCGATGGCGGCGAGGCCGCTGTGGTCGGCGATGAAGAGGGCGCGATTCACATGGAAGTCGTCCGAGACGATGACGACGCGGTCGAATCCGAAAATCTCCTTCACCCGCACGATCGAATCGAGGGTTCGCACCCCGCGCTCATCGGCGAGGAGCGCCTCTCCCGGAACCCCGAGTTCCTTGAGCTTTGTGATCATGTCGCGGGTCTCGTCGTAGTAGTCGGAGTCGCGGTAGCCACTCACGAGGAGGCGCTTCACCTTGCCCTCCCGAAACAGGCTCGCGGCGGCGGCCATGCGGTTTTCAAAATGTCGGTTCGGCGTGTCAGGTCCGGTCTTCTTGGACGTCCCAAGGACCACTCCCACCTCACGCGGCTCGATGGCTGCGGCAGAATCGAAGACGCGGCTCCTCGTCGAGACGACCACCCAGAGGTTGCAACCCGCCACGGCCGTCACGAGAAGCAGCACTGGAAATGCCAGAAGCCAGAAAAAGATGGAGCACCAGCGTTTGCGGGCCATGGTGAATCGTGCGATGGGGAGGCCGCCAAAGCCACCCGACGGAGTTTCTACTATTTCCGAAATATCACTGCTTTCAATCGCTTTGCCTTCCACATGAGAACCGTTTTCCGGGTCATTTCCTATTTGAATCGTTATCCCCTGCTCGCCACCGCGCAGATGGTCTGCGCCATTCTCATGACGGTACTGGTGATTGTTTTCCCCGGCGTGGCCCAAACCATCACGGGCGAAGTCATTCCGCAGCGCGACTTCGACCGACTCGTGCCACTCGCCCTCCTCGCAGTGGGCACTTTTTTTGCGACCAACCTCTTCAATTCGCTGCGCATCCTCCTGAACAATACGTTCGAGCAGAAGGTGATCTTTGACATCCGCTCCGATTTGTATGCGAAGATCCAGCGGCTCCCGATGCGATGGTTCGACAATCAACGCACCGGCGACGTGATGACCCGCGTCACCGAAGACGTCACCTCGATGGAGCGTGTCCTCATCGACGGGATCGAACAAGGGGTCGTCGCCCTCCTCCAGACCCTCGTCGTCGGCGCTTACCTCGTTTCCCTCGACCCGAAACTCGCTCTCATCACAATGATCCCGATGCCCTTTCTCGTGGCGGGAGCCTGGGCCTACACGAAGACCTCGCCCAAACGCCACCGCCGCTTCCGCGAAGCGACGAGCGAGATGAACTCGCTCCTGCACGACAACATCGACGGCATCCAGCAGATCAAAGCCTTCACGCGCGAAAAGGTCGAACACGGGCGATTCAACGAGTCGAGCGACCTCGTCCGCCAGGCCTCGCTGCACATCATGAAACTGTGGGCGCTCTACAATCCGTCAATGGAGTTTTGCCGAAACTTCGGATATGCCCTCGTCATCGCCTTCGGAGCGTGGTCGGTCATGCACGCACCCGATCAGGCCGCCCTCGAAGCTCGCACGGGCGTATTCGTGGCCTTCCTCGTCGCGCTCAACCTTTTCTACGAGCCGATCTCGCGGCTCCACGGTCTCAACCAGATCCTCCAGGCGGGGCGCACCGCCGCCGAGCGTGTCTTCGCGATCCTCGACGCGGAGGAGGAGCCGGGGCTGGACGAGGGCTGCGATCTGCCCAAACCCGTCCGCGGCGAAGTCGTGTTCGAGGACGTGAGATTTTCCTACGGCGACGACATTTCAACCTTGAAGGGCGTCTCCATGCGAGCCGAGCCCGGCCAGATGATCGCCCTCGTCGGGCACACCGGTGCCGGCAAATCGACCGTCATCAATCTCCTCACCCGATTTTACGAGGCCGAGTCGGGCGTCATCTCGATCGACGGGATTCCGATCTCCGACCTCAAAAAATCAGCCTTGCGCGGGGCGATGGGCTACGTGACTCAGGAGAGTTTCCTCTTCAACGGATCGGTGCGGGAAAACCTCCTTCTCGCCCGAGTCGATGCGAGCGAGGCGGAGATGTGGGAGGCTCTGCAAGCCGCCAACGCCGCATCCTTTGTCGAACTCCTTCCCCATCAACTCGACACGAACGTCGGGGAACGCGGGGTGAAGCTCTCCGTCGGAGAAAAGCAGCGCATTTCCATCGCGCGGGTCATTCTGAAAAACCCGCCCCTCCTCCTTCTCGACGAAGCCACTGCCAGCGTTGACGCAGAAACCGAAAAACTGATCCAGGGGGCTCTGGAGCGGCTCATGGCGAACCGCACCAGTTTTGTCATCGCCCACCGCCTCTCCACCGTCCGCAACGCGGATCGCATCTACGTGCTCGACCACGGAAGAGTCGTCGAGGAAGGAGATCACGAAACCCTCCTGGCCCTCGCGGGCACCTACGCGATGCTGTGCCGCCAGAGCCTGATGGCCTGATTGGGCCGATGTGCCGGGATAATGTCGTCTCCCACCGAATTCGCATTTACATCTGCCTCCTTCCAGCCAACACTGGCGCGAAATCATGGCCAGCTGGTTCTACACCGACGCGCTCGCGACACAACAGGGTCCGATCGATGACGAGACCCTCCTGAACCTCAATGCCACGGGCGTGGTGAAAGCGAAGTCACTCGTCTGGCGCGAGGGCCTGCCCGAATGGATCCCCTTTCGCGAAGTGGCGGCCCCCTTGTTCACCCGCCGCCCGATCCCTGGCGAGGCTTCTTCGGCGCCTTCGGATGGAGAAGCGGAGCCCGTTGTCATCGGCGTCTGCGCCCATTCGGGGCGGGTTTACCCGATGAAGGAACTGCTCCCCTACGGCGAGGCGCTCATCGGCCCGGAACAGATCGATTCCTTCGTGCGGCGACTCATGGAGGGAGCCGCTGTCGAGATCGCGGACGCAACTCACCGCAGCTTCGAATACGTCGGGTTCTGGTGGCGGTGCCTCTCCTCTCTGCTCGATTACCTGATCAAGATGATTCCGTCCAGCTTCTGCATGGCCCCCTACTACGTCGCCGCGATTTTCGCCGGAGCAACCACTCCCTCCGACCCGGATTCTCTCGAAGGAATGACTGGTATGACGGTCGTGATGGCGATTGCCTACGGGGTGGGCCTGCTCCTGGTGCTGCTCTTCAGCATCGCCTACGACACCTGGATGGTTGGCAAGTACCAGGCGACGCTCGGCAAAATCATCATCGGGGCGAAGGTGGTGAATCCGGACGGATCGAGGCTCACCTACAAGCGAGCCTTCTGGCGCTGGTTTGCGAAGAAGCCGCTGAACTACCTCATCATCTGGATTCCCTCGATCCTGGGATTCGGCCTCGTCGTCGCGATGATCGCGGGCCTGTCCGCCTCGGGCGAAGGGGATGGAGCGACGGTGGTCCTGGCGGTCTTCACCGGTCTCTTTGTCTGCGCCGCTCTCGCCGCACTTTGCTCCGCCGTCTATTGGATGGCGGCCTTCGATCCTGAAAAGCGCACTCTCCACGACCGGATCGCCTCCACCCGCGTCGTGAAAAAGTAAGGTCCGACCATGACCGCCTCTTCCCCCGATTCCGAGATCGCCGTTCTCCAGTGCCCGTCCTGTCGCAGTCCCCTGAAGGTCGGGAGGCCGGTGTCTTTCGTCGAGGAGCGCTGTCCGGTCTGTCGGGCCGAGGTCCATATCACCACCTTTCCCCGCCTCTATGGTGACTTTGTCAGGACCGAAGAGGACGCAACCGCAGCTGAGGACGAAGCGGCCTGCTCCTTTTTTCCGGACTTGCGGGCACAGGTCGTCTGCGATGAATGCGGCGTCTTTCTATCCCACCGAGCCTCGATTCGCTGGGGCGACGAGGTGCTGTGCCTGCCCTGCCTGCACCGCCTCCGCGAAGTGGAAAGAGCGCCCGATTTCATCGCCCGGACGAAGCTGCACGATCGGCGCGCCTTGTTTCTCGTGACCTGGATGGCCCCCTTTACCTTGTTCACCGCGCCCCTCGCGATGTTCCTACTCCTGCGTCACCGGGGAAAACCGGACGGGTTTGTCCCACGGGGGCGAGCGCTCTGGTGGGTAGCGATGACTCTCGCGGCCGCTTGGTTGGCGGCGTGGCTCGTCCTGATCGTGGTGTGGATCTCGCTGGTGCGGGAGAGCTTCTCGTGAAGCCGTGCAAACCTCACCCTTCGCGGAGTTTCAGGCGTTCCTCCGCCCCTGGGAGCGACCAAGCACAGGCGGGTTCAGGCGCGGGCTTTGCCCACCTTGCATTGTCCCTCGAGCGAAGCACCTTCCTCCATCTGGAGGCTGACGGTCTGCACGGAACCCGAGATCACCGACGTCGGCGAGAGTCGGCAGGAGTTGAAATCCCCATTGCCGACAACCTTGCCCTCAATGACTGCCTTTTCGGCCTTTAGGTTGCCGTTGACGGTCGCGTTCTGACCAATGGTCAGGCCGCCTCTGGAGGTGATGTTGCCTTTGATGGAACCATCGAAGATGAGATCGGTCGAACAATTGAGATCTCCCTCAATCTGGATGTCGCTG
>CALDKL010000417.1 GCA_937898895.1 uncultured Verrucomicrobiae bacterium
AGCCTCGTTGGTGATCTGGCGCGCGAAGGAAGCCGCCGCAAGACTTTCGACGTGGATCTTCCCCGACACCTTCATGAGATCGAGAATCTGTTCATGCACTCCGTTGATGACCCGCGTATAGACCCTGGACACCCCGAGTTTCTGACAGTGGGCCGTGATCATGAGACTGGCCTCGAATCCCTCGCCGATGGTGATGAGGGCCACATCAACGGCGGCGACACCAAGTTGGGCAAGCGCTTCGGGATCCGTACCGTCAGCGACGGCAGCCATGGCGACGGTCTCGCGGAGGTCGCGGATGTGGTTCTCGTCGGTATCAATGGCGATTACTTCATGCCCGGATTCCGCGAGTTCGCGGGCGAGCGAGGAACCGAAGGAACCGAGTCCGATGACGGCGAATTTCATGGCTTTGTTAGGATTGGATGAATGGAGAATCTCAGTTCAGGGGCAGTTTGGCATCGGGCAGCTCGTAGCGTCTCGGAACGGCCTGACCGACAAGGGTGAAGACGAGTGTAAGCACTCCAACGCGCCCGGCAAACATGCTCGCAATGATGACGATTTTGGAAAACGAACTGAGTTCTGCCGTGAAGGCCCGGGAAAGCCCGACCGTGCCGAATGCACTGACGCATTCAAAAATGACATCCGAGGGATTGGCCTCGGGATTTCCCAGGCTGACGAGAACAACGGAGAGAGCGACCCACAACCCCGAAAGCACCACCGTGGCGGTGGAACGATCCACGACATCACGAGCGATGCGGCGTTTGCCGAGGTGCAGCGAGTGATGCCCTCTCACGAGCCGCCAGAGTTCGGCGAGGGAGATCGCGAAGGTCGTCGTCTTGATCCCGCCTGCCGTGCCACCGGGACTCCCCCCGACAAACATGAGCAAACACATCAGGACGACGGTGGCGAAGCCGTAACTGGAAAAATCGGTGATATTGAATCCCGCCGTGCGAGCGGTGACCGAATTGAAGACCGCCTCCCAGGCCCGTCCCGACGACCAGGCCCAGCGTTCCGTGACGAAGAAACCCACCGCCCCGGCGAGGAGCAGCGCCAGAGTGACGAGAAGGACGAGGCGCACATGCAGGCGAACCCGATACTGAAGTCGCCAGCCGACAAAACGACGGGAGTGCGGAAACCCTTTCAGGAGTATGGACGTGACCCCGTGGACGATCAGTTTCGGCAAGTCACTGATCACCGCAAACCCGATCCCACCCGCGATGATCAGGAGCATGACGACGACTTGCCCGAATCGATTGGCCGCCACTGCGGGATCGGCGAGATTCGCGGAAAAGGTCGAGAACCCCGCGTTGCAAAAGGCCGAGACGGAGTGAAAGACGGCATCCCAGGCGAGCCGCCCATCGCGCGGCGGAGCCTCGGACCAGGACAGATACAGCAGCACCGCCCCGCCCCCCTCGATCAGGAGAGTGAGGAGGACGATTTTTCCCACGAGATGGCCCATCGCCCCGATATTGTCGTCGCTGAACAGTTCGGAGAGCCTCGCCCGATCGCGCAGCGAGATCCCCTGCCCAACCACCAGCGCCATGAAATAGGTCAGAGTCATGATCCCCAGCCCTCCCACCTGGATGAGAAGCAGGATCACGAATTGTCCGCGCGGAGTGAAGGCATGCTCCGTATCCACGACACCCAGTCCGGTCACGCAGACGGCACTGGTACTGGTAAAGAACGCGTCCAGCCAGCAAATCCCGTTAGTTGTCGCATTTGGCGTTTTCAGCATCGCCGCCCCGGCCACAATCGCGAAGGCAAAGGTCGACACAAAGAGAGTCCCCGGTCGGACGTTTCGCAGAAAACGAGCACGAGTCACCCGCAGCAGGCGAAGACCCACCGGAACGATGAGGGTCAATTGCACCGCGACCAGCGCGATGAGCGCAGCCGTCCGCGGCGCGACGAGATCGCCAAGCCATTCGCGGAGGGGACGCTCCAGTCCGAATCTTCCCGCCGCGAGAATGAGGAAGGCAGCGAAAAGGAGGGTCTTCTTTACCTTCGACATCCTCCGCTCCCGAAAGGCAAGCCCTCCCTCGGCCACGAGGGCGGCGATCACGAGCCCCCAGGTCGCCCATTCGAACCAAACCGTTTCCGAAAGGCCCACCGGCCACCCGAGTTCCCGGACGAGCAGGGCCAGGGCGACGGCTCCCGTGACCGCCTGCAGAACTAGCAGGACCGTCACCAGTTTCGGTCGGGTCGGCACCACCGGAGGAGGAAGGGAACGCATCGGCGAATCAAAATCGAATCGGTAAGGCCAGTTCCTCCCCCTCGCAAGACGAGGTTCGCAAGAGAAAGCAGGATACTATAGTATTTAGAAATTCTCTATTTTTCATAAGATTGCGCTTGCGGAACATTCCAAATTGTTTATAATTTCCATAACGAAACACTCGGGTGCCAGACCCACCCGCCTTCCGGCCTGGCCGGGATCAGACCCTGCGGAACTGAGAACTCCGCAGATTTTCCGAGAACCACGTAACCCTATGAAGCGGAACGCAGCCCTCTTGATGGCCTGCCTCCTCGTATCGGCGACGGTCGAGGCGGGGCAATTCGGCACCGGTTTCGCCATCAGTCCCAAAGGGTATCTCATCACCTGCCACCATGTGGTCCGAGATTCCGCGCGAATCGTCGTGCATGTCGGAGGCGGATATCTCGACGCCTCGGTCGTGGCGCTCGACCCTCGCAACGATCTCGCCTTGCTCAAAGTCCCGGAATGGCCGGGCCGCTATCTGGGCCTCGTTTCCTCTTCGGAGATCACACACGCTTCCGAGATTCTCGCAGCTGGATTTCCCGACCCCAGTGTCCTCGGGATCAACCCGAAGATCTCCACCGGTATTGTCAATGCCCTCAGTGGCGTCCGCGATGATCCTCGCTACATCCAGATCTCTGCCCCGGTGCAACCGGGAAATTCGGGTGGTCCCCTCCTGTCCGTGTCGGGGAGGGTCGTCGGCGTCGTCGCAGCCGGATTGAACTCAATCGACCGAATGGCCAACGGCGGATATCTCCCCCAGACGGTGAATTATGCCATCAAGACCGACCTGATCTTTCCGCTTCTGAAATCTGTCTCGGTCTCGACCCCGAGATTCGGTACGCGCACCAGCTCAGGACCCAAGCAAATCGAGCGCACACTCGATGCCATCGCCCTGATCGAGGGACTGCAACGAGGCGAGTCCATGCATGTGGCTTCCTCACCCATCCTGGTGCCCAAACGCGGAATCGAATTCTTTCCCTCCACCTCGCGCCCCTCTCCGCATTCCCTGCCCGTCTCCGCGCCCACGCAACGTCCCGTACCCTGGGTGTTCCCGGATTCCCACCAGCGCCCCCTGAATATAGAGGAAGTTCGTGGCCTGCCCTCGGGCGTTCTCTGGCGAGCGCGCAATGAGATCTACGTCCGCCACGGCTATCGTTTCCCAAACCCGGAAGGGCAACGCTTCGCAGCGGAATTCGGTTCCGCCTATCGCCCCCTC
>CALDKL010000418.1 GCA_937898895.1 uncultured Verrucomicrobiae bacterium
AAATCGAGCGGCCTTTCCGAGATGCCCGTATCCGAGGCGATCCGGCTGTTTCTCGAGGAGGATGCGGGCATCCCTGCAAAGATCCTCGCCGAGAGCGAGCGCATCGAGTGGACCGTGGACCGCATTGCCCAGGCCTTTGCGGAGGGCGGGCGTTTGCTCTACTGCGGAGCCGGGACGAGCGGGCGCCTCGGCGTGCTCGATGCCAGCGAATGCCCGCCCACTTTTCGCAGTCCGGCAAACCTCGTCCAGGGCATCATCGCGGGCGGCCGCACCGCGCTCTGGAGTGCTGTCGAGGGAGCCGAGGACGATGCCGCTGCCGGGCGTTCCGCGATCCGAAATCGTCGCGTCACTGCATCCGACGTCGTGGTGGGCATCTCCGCGAGTGGCCACGCCCCCTTCGTCTGGGGTTGTCTCGCCGAGGCGAGAGAGCGTGGGGCGACCACCGTGCTCGTGTGCTGCAATCCCGGCTACCGCAGCCACCCCCTTCTCGATCAATCCATCCTTCCCGACACCGGCCCCGAACTCCTCACCGGTTCCACTCGCCTGAAATCCGGAACGGCGACCAAACTCGTCCTCAACCTCCTCACCACGCTTGCCATGATCCGATCCGGCAAGGTCCTCGGCAACCTCATGATTGATCTGAATCCTTCGAACACAAAGCTTCGTGGTCGAGCCGTTCGCATCGTGCGCGAACTCACCGGAGTCGGGGAAGAAGAGGCTCTGGCCGCGCTCGAGGGCAATGGTTGGGTCGTGCGGGAATCCTGCGAGAAATTGTGGGAGGAAGGGAAACGCGGCAGAATCAATGGATAGATTTTGCGAGTGTGGAGTTCGGCAAATTTGTGTGCCAAATTCGTGAGGGGTTCAGGCGAGAATCGCCAAACATCGCGCCGAATCCGCGAAGTTGGGGTTACCTCGTAAAAGGTGAAGCGTCCGTCGTCGTCGGAATAGGGGTCAGGGAATAGGGGTCAGGGTACAACTTGCAAGGAATAGGGGTCAGTGAAAACCAACCCTTGCCACCCGTGAATTTGACACTGACCCCGTTCCCGACTCAGGTGACTGCATCGAGCTTGATCGCGGCGACGGCCAGGTCGTGAGATGTTTGGAGATTCATCCAGAAACGGGCCGAAGTGCCGAGAGCGGTGCCGAGGAGGATCGCGGTCTCGGCGGTGATGGCGCGCTTGCCCCGGACAATTTCGCTGATGCGCATCCGGGGCACCCCCATCCATTCCGCCAGGGTGGACTGGCTCAGGTCCATCGGCTTGAGAAACTCCTCGTCGAGGATCACACCGGGAGAGACGAAGGCGGGACCCAGTGGGACCCGGAGGGAGTTGGCAGAGGTCTTCATGGTTCAGTGGTAATCGACAATTTCCACATCGAGGACGCGCCCGTTATCCCAGTAGAAGCAGACCCTCCACTGGTCGTTGACGCGAATACTGTGCTGTCCTTTCCGGTCGCCCCGGAGAGCCTCCAGTCGGTTGGCCGGGGGAACCCGGAGGTCTTCCAGATTCTCGGCAGCGTCCAACATGGCGAGCTTGCGCAGGGCAACGGACTTGATCGCGTTGAACCGGTGGGATTTTCCCGTTTCCCAAAGCTGGCGGGTGTCCTTGCACCGGAACGATTCGATCATCCTTCTCCAACTGTATCGCATAACAATACAAACAGCAAGCTCCGATTCTCAAGGGCGTTGACAGCCCGCTCCGTCCATGGTGCGCGGTCTCTTTGTCATCGGCTTCACGGCTCCCGAGGTTCTCCAAATCCAGGCGAAGGCCAAGGAGATGCTCCTTGAAGACAAGACCCTCATGTCGTGAGGCGAAAGCGGCTCGACGGCGACCAAGCAGTTCGCCATGCCGGTCCGCGAAGTCCTGGAGGAATGCGTCCACGCCCTGCCCATCCTTGATCCGGAGACCTTCGGACGCCCGCCGCGACGGGTGGGATCGACCCGGGTCGGATTCTTCCCGAAATGAACTCCACCTTCCAGCGATTCCAGAAACTGGCGGTTTCCCTCCTGCCGCCCATGCTCGTCCCGAAGGCATGGTCCTCCGTTTACGACAACGCGCAGAACTCGCCCCGCCGCGGACCGGTGCCTGGCTCGTCTCCGCGTGACGCCAACAAGGACCTCACGCCCGCCACCCGGCGCGTGCTGGTGCGGCGTGCCCGTTACCTCTACAAAAACGCCGGCTTCGTCCGCGAGATGGTTTCCAGTATGGCGATCTACTCGACGGGCGACGGCATCCGTGCCCAGGCGCAGTCGCCCGACTCGGAATGGAACCAGCGGGCCGAGGATTATTTCAAGCGCTGGAGTTCGCGTTGCGAGATCACTGGCCGTTTCAGTCTCGAGGAATGTCAGGGACTGGTCTGCCGGGGGCTCGACATCGACGGCGAATACTTCGTCCTCAAGACCCGCAACCGGCTCGGGCTGCCTTCGCTTCAGTTGATCGAGACCCATCGCATCGGCGGCGATGACTTCTGCCTGTCATCCGTGGACGGGGTGACATTGGACGAATGGGGAGCGCCGCTCTCCTATCGGCTTCTTGAAGACGCGGGACCGCGTGAAATCCCCGCCCACCAGGTGCTCCACGTCTTCGAGCCGGAACATTCCTCCTCGGTTCGCTCCGCCCCGACGATCCAGCACTCCATCAACCACGTCATCGACGAGATGGAACTCATCGCCCTGGAGAAGCACGCGGTGAAGGACAACGCGGACGTGACCCGCATCCTCAAGAACGAGGCGGGCCAGTTGGAGGAAGGCACCGACTTCGAGTTCCGTGATGGGGAATCAGCGGCGGAATCGGATGCCAGCAACCCGACCGACCTGCAACGCATCGTCGGTGGCAAGCTCGTGGCCCTCAAACCGAACGAGTCGCTCGAATCCTTCGAGTCGAAGCGGCCCAGCCC
>CALDKL010000419.1 GCA_937898895.1 uncultured Verrucomicrobiae bacterium
CCTCTGCATCGCAATTTGCGGCTTATGCGGACTGTCTTCTGCCTTTCTGTGGTCGCTGCGCTCCTGTTTTCCGGGACGCCTGCCCGCGCCATTCTTGCGGGCGGCAACGCGGACTGGACCGAGTATCCCTGGATCGCCGGTATTGTCAGGACTGATCTTGTCTCTGGACCCGGATTGATCGGAGGGGGAGTTCTCGTCGGCGACCAGTGGGTCGTCACCGCCGCCCACAGTGTCAGCGGGCTCTCCGCCTCGGCTCTCGAAATCTGGCTCGGCACCGCGAATCTCGACGATACCACGGGACGGATCGTCTGCGGTGTTCTTTCCATCTCTCTTCATCCCGGATTTGCCACCGCCAATGGTACGAGTGTGAACGACATCGCCCTCCTCCTCCTCGACCGTCGCGCCACCGGACTCCCCGTGCTGCCGCTCGTCGCGAACAACGGTGACCTCGCACCAGGGGATGAAGTCCGCGTGGCCGGCTGGGGCACCTCCACTGCGGGAGTCTCGGCTCCCACCACCGTCCTGCAGGAGGCCCCCGCCGAAATCCTTTCGCAGGAAGCGGCGACGAACGTCTTCGGGTCGGTCATCCAGGCCTGCCATCTCCCTGCGGTCGATCCCGCTGGCATTGCGACTCCCTGTGTTGGCGACAGCGGCAGCCCCTTGGTGAAAACCATTTCCGGAGAGAATCGGCTCGCAGGTCTCGTCAGCTTTGGCACGGCCGACTGCAGTGATGCTTCAAAACCGACCATCTACACCCGGATTCCCTTCTTTGCCGGGTGGGTGAATGACTGGCTCGCACTCACTGCCAACTCACCCGTGCCGTCTCTCACCGGCAGGGGACGCGCCGTTCGCGAAAACACGATCGCCCGGAGCGGTAACGCGACCGATTTTGGTACCCTGAATCACCCTGGTGCGGATCGAACCAACACGTTCCGGCTCGCCAACGAAGGGGCTGGCCTGCTCACGGTCCGTTCCGCGACGGTGCGGGGGCGCGGCTTTTCCCGACCCAAGGCACCCGCCTCGATCCTGGCATCGGATTCCGCCACCACCCTGAGGGTCCGCTTCACCCATCCAAGACGTCGCGGGCACTTCACGGGAAAACTGATTCTCCAAACCAACGATCTCGTCAATCCGCTCTCCATCTACCGCCTTGCCGGAAGGGCGCGGTGATCCGGCTCCCCACTTCCATACGGAAGCACGTACCCTCTGAAGGATTGCCAGATCGGTCCCTTGCGAGTTGTCATGGAACCATGAAACGCTTTCCGATTGTCCTTGCGATTCTATCGTTCCACCTCCCCGTCTCCCGCGCCGAAGAAATCCCCGCCACGAGCCACCAGTCGGTCGATTGGTATCCGGGGCCTGACGGAAAACCTGCGCCGGTGAAGACCGTCGCCGATTGGGAAACACGCCGCACCGCCATTCTTTCGGGATTTGAAGAGGCTGCCGGGAAATTGCCTTCGCGCGAGTCCCTGCCGGACCTCGATGTGCAGGTCCGTGATCGGATCGAGACGGAGAAGTACGTCCGCGAGACCATCACCTTCGCCTCGGAGCCCGGTGATCGCACTCCCGCCTATCTCTATCTGCCAAAGGGTCTCAAGGCGGGCGAACGCCGCCTCGGCATCGTCGCCCTCCATCCCACCAGCCCCCTCGGCAAAGACATCGTCGATGGAAAGGGCGAGCGCCCGAACCGCGCCTACGCCCGCGAACTCGCCGAACGCGGTCACGTGGTCATCGCGCCCGACTACCTCTCCTTCGGCGACACCAAGAACTACGATTTTGCCACCGACTGCTACGAGTCCGGAACGATGAAGGGCATCTGGAACCACATGCGCTGCGTCGACCTGCTTTGCTCCCGTCCCGAGGTCGACCCCGAAAAAATCGTCGCCATCGGTCACTCGCTCGGTGGGCACAATGCGATCTTTCTCGGCCTCTTCGACCGACGCGTGAAGGTCATCGTATCCAGCTGCGGGTGGACCCCGTTTCACGACTATTACGGCGGCGATCTCAAGGGCTGGACGAGCGACCGCTACATTCCCGCGATCCGTGATCGCTATGGACTCGATCCTGACAAAGTACCCTTCGACTACTACGAACTCATCGCCGCCCTCGCCCCTGCCGCGTTCTATTCAAACTCGCCCCTGCGAGATGCCAATTTCGACTGGCGCGGCATCGAGAAAGTCGCCCCTCAGGCACGGCGGATCTACGATCTCCATGGCGTGCCGACAAAGTTGCGCATCGCCTATCCAGACGACGAGCACGACTTTCCCACCACCGAGCGGGAGGAATCGTATCGGTTTCTGGAGCACTGGGTGCAGTGAGTGCCCCTCCGTCAGAGAGTGGCGATCTTCAGCGCCTCGACAGCGGAGAGGATCGCGCTCTCTTCGTCTGGCGTGACCCCGCTGAGCAGAGGCAGGGCGGGTCCGGTGTCGGCGATGCCGGCGAGGCGAACCGCTTCGTGAAGGACACGCACGGGATGGATGCCGTTGCGGAGATCCTCGAGCGGTTTGAAGATTGCCTGGATGCGACGGGCCAGATCGAGGTCACCCGACTGTACCGCTTTGAGGAGACGATCACTGAGGTCGGGTCGAACACAGACGCAGCCAGCCGTGAAGCCGTTGACATGGAAGTCGACGAGGTGCTCGATGACAGGCTGCTCGCCGATGCCGCTCACGATGAGGCGGGGATCGACGAGATCGACAAGCCGGGAAAGATAGGGGTCTTTGCTCGGATTCTCGCGAACGATGGCGTATTTGATCCACGAGACAAGGCCTGCGTCGACGAGTTGTTTGGTACCTTCGACAGTGAGGTAGTCGCCGTACTTGATGTAGACGACGATGGGTCTGCCGATCCTTTCGGCGAAGCGAGTCAGCCCGCGTACCACGCCCTCGCTCGTGGTGAGACCCTGATGAGGCAGCACCATGACCGTCGGATAGGCGGTGCCCCTGATGATTTCGGCTTGATCCATCATCGTGCCGTAAGCCGGCCCGACCGAGGGAATGACGAGGGTTTCGGGTGCGGCGATGGAGGAAAGTTCGCCGAGGATCTGTTCATACTCGCTCGGGGCAGTGTGGTAGAAGTTGGCGTTGCCACCGTAGAGGAGAATGTCGACCCCACCCGCCTCGATGTGGCGGACGATTTTTTCGTTTTCGCCACGATGGAATTTCCAATTGCGATCCCGCGCCAGGGGCGGCACGGCGATGACAGATCGGGAGAGGTCGGCAGGAGTGACAGGGGTGGTCTGCATGAGAGGTGGAATGTCAGGGGGGATGGAGATGGGAATGGCGATCACTGCCACCTGCCCTCGATGAGGCGCTGAGTGGGGCCCTTGTAATCGTCCCGCAGGATTTCGGGAAGGCGGTCTTGCCTGACATTGTCATAACTCTGCAGCATTGCAAAGCGCAGGATCGATGCGGGAATGCCGACGGCGGTGAAGCCGGGGTGACCGGTGGCGGGATATGGGCCGCCGTGGTTCATTGCGGGGGAAACCGCGACACCCGTGGGCATCTTGTCATTGAGGAGACGACCGACTTTTTGCCGCAGGATCGGCTCGAGACGCTCGTAGGCCGCATCATCGGATCCCTCTGTGGCGGAATAAATCGACCCGGTGAGGTTTCCCTCGAGCTTCTCGAGTACGGCTGCGGCTTCCGCGAGTGAGGAGACCACCACGAGGAGCGAGGAGTTCCCAAAGGCTTCCGTTTGGAACGTGTCGGCATCGCGCAGGAAGGCGGCCCCGGAGACGCGCAGAAGGGTGTTCGGGACACGGTATCCGACACCGTCGGCCGCTCCGGTGCCGCAGAGGATTTCGGCTCCTGCCTGGGTCAGGATACGGTGACTCTCGTGAAGGGATCTGCAGACGGATTCAGAGAGCAGGGTGCCGACAGGAGCCTCGCGAAAACGCCTTGTGAGATCGGTGAGGAAGGCATCGGTCTCCTCCCCGGAAAACAGCACGACCATTCCCGGATTCGTGCAGAACTGGCCCGTGCCCATGAGACAACTGCCTGTGAACTCGGCGGCGAGGGACTCACCTCTTTCGGCGATCGCACCGGGCAGGAAGACGACCGGATTGACGCTCGAAAGCTCGAGATAGATCGGCTTGCCAGCGTTGTCGGCGGCACTCTTGAGGGCGAGCCCGGCACTGCGACTGCCCGTGTAGCCGGTTGCACCGATGCGATCATCGGTGACGAGCTGTTCTCCCACGGAGTGGCTCGTGCGGTAGAGCAGTTGAATGGTGCCAGCAGGCATGCCCGTCTCGACGGAGGCTTCGTGGGCTGCTTCGGCAAAGAGTCTCGTCGTGCCGGGGTGCGAGGAGTTGGCCTTTGCGATGACCGGATTGCCCGCGGCGATGGCGGCGGCAAAGTCTCCGCCCGAGGCGCTGCCGAAAGCGAAGGGGAAATTGTTCGGCCCGAACACGCAGACGGGCCCGATCGCGCCGTAGCAGGATCGGATGTTGTTGGCCTGATCGATGACGGGCTGGCACCACTCGCCGCTTCGCGCGGCAGCGGCGGCCTGGCGGAGCTGGCTGGTGGTTCTGGGCAGTTCGGCATCCGCGAGACGGGGGGATTTCGGCAGGGCGGTTTCGAGATGTGCCATGGCGACGAGTTCCTCGGCACGGGCTTCGATTTTGGCTGCGTAGGTTTCGAGAAAGGTCGCGATCTTCTCGCCGGGCATCCTTCGCATTTCTCCGAAAGCTGCCCGCGCGGAAAGGAGAGCCGCTTCGCAATCCGCCCACGAGCTGATCGGATAATGCGCGGGCAGGAGTTTGCCGGTGGTTGGGTTCGATGCCTGGAAGAATCCGGTTTTTTCGGAATCGCGCCAGTTGCCGGCGATGAGGACGGGTTCGGTGGACATATCGGGTTGAAAATCGGGGGGTAGCATCGCGTGGTGAGGCTCTGCGTCAAGGCTGGTTCGCCCCGCCGTCGGGAGCATGCGATCTCGCGCGGATCGTCCTCTCAGGCCAGATCGAGCGGATAATGTGACAGCTGCCGGAATCCGTCAGCGGTGATGAGATAGTTGTTCTCCAGTCGGATCCCGGCACGAAGCTTGTCTCCGTAGAGCCCGGGCTCGAAAGCGACGACATCACCCACTTCGAAGGTGCCATCCCAGGCGGGATTGATGCGCGGCACTTCATGGGCATCGAGACCGATGCCGTGGCCCGCGTGGTGGAAGAAGGTATATCCGTGCCACCCTTCGAGTTCGCCTTTCACCGCTTCGAACATGGCTCGGCAGGATTGCCCCGGTTTCAGAAAGGATTCGCCAAATTTCATTACCGCGATCACGCGTGCCTGGGCTGCGGATTGCTCGGAGGTGGGAGCGCCGTCAACCGAAAAGGTCCGGCAGAGATCGCAGCGATAGCCGCGCACACCCACGCCAATGTCGAGAGGGATCAGTTCGCCCGCCTCCACGGAGCGTCGGGGACGGGCGAGGCCTCCAGGTTTGCCGGACTGAAAATCCTGTCCCCATCCGGAGAGAAATTCACCCGCCGCATAGGTCGCAGTCTCGAGCATCGCCGCCATGATCGCGACTTCCTCGATGCCGGGTCTGAGCATCCTCCTGGCCTCGGCGTAGGCCTTGTCGGCACACTCGATGGTGAAGACAAGCGCCGCGACCTCATCCTCGTCCTTGCGACGGCGGAGGGTTTGGTAATCGTGAGAAATGTCGCGACAGAGCGGTCCTTCGATGAGGGCGGCAGGCACCTGCTGCTCTACGCCGATACGACGCAGGCCTTGCAGAAACGGATTCAATATCCCGGTGACTTCCGCGCTGAGATTCGGACGCAGGGTGCAGAAATCATTGGTTGTGTAGATCGCGATCTCATCCGCAGCGGGAGCCATGGCCGATTCCTCATGGGTCACGAGAACCGTGTCGCCGTCGCCTCGAACCAAGAGGGCCACCGGGGTGAGAGGTTGACCGTGCCAGTAACCGGAAAGCCCGTGGATGTAGTGACGATCGAAGAACACGGCACCGTCGAGTTCATGGGCCGCGAGATAGGACCGAAGACGGTCTTGTCGGGCTCGGCAGAGGGTAGGGTCGAGAAGGGGAGGGATTCCGGACATGGCGGCGGGAGGATAAACCGCTCCGCGATCCGGGGGCAAGGGCGGAATTGTGTCGGAAGATCACCGCAAGAACCGGGTGGTCACGTCTCGTTCTCTCGCCTACGGTCCGTCATGACCTCCTACGCCCGCATCGAGCGGATTGTCCGCTGGCTTGGTGAGAATGCAACTTCGCAGCCTTCGCTCGCCGAATTGGCGACAATGGCAGGGCTAGGGGAATCGCACTTTCATCGTGAATTCGCCCGATGGACCGGCGTGACACCGAAGGACTTCGTGCAGTGTCTGACGCTATCCGACGCGAGGGAACGCCTCGCACAGGGTGCCACCGTAACGGATGTGGCCGAGGAAGTGGGTTTGTCAGGATCAGGTCGGTTGCACGACCTCTGCGTCTCGCTCGAGGCGGCGACTCCGGGGGAAATCCGAAGCGGGGGGGGCGGCTTGAAGATTCGCTGGGGGGAAGCCGGATCGATTTTTGGTCCCTGTCGGATCGGGGAAACAACGCGGGGGATTTGCCTGCTCGAGTTTCTCCGGCGGGAGACGGTGGATCCGGCGGGCGCAATCCGTCTTTTTCCCCATGCGGAATGGTGCCGGGACGATGCCTGGGCAGCGGATCGGGTCGGGACAATTTTTGTCGGGGACGGATCGGTGCCCTCAGGGGCGCCACTTCGCGCCTGGGTGCGTGGTTCCGCTTTCCAGGTGCGGGTGTGGCGGGCGCTGCTCGGGATTCCCTCCGGATCGGTCACGACCTACGGGCAGATCGCGGATTCGATCGGACATCCGGGGGCGGCGCGAGCTGTAGGAACCGCCGTGGGCTCGAATCAGATTGCCTTTCTGATTCCCTGCCATCGCGTCATCCGTGAAACAGGTGCGATTTCCGGTTATCGATGGGGAGTGGAGAGAAAACGTGTCTTGCTGGCATGGGAGCGAGCGAGGGCGATGCGGTCCGCCACCTGATTCCGGTGTTCTCATGGGGGAGGGCAGGCTCCGGGGCTGACTTCAAACTCCGGCAGCGACGACAGCGAATCACGAACGTCTGGGGTGTGGACATGGTGGGATCGGGGTGGCGCGATTTTCAGGAAAATTTTGCCTGCATGGTCTCACCGCATCATTAGGATGAGGGAATGAGGTTGCGTTGCGAGTTCACCGGCTGGCCGGTGTGGCGGATCTGGATGCTGGCCCTGTGTGTCGCCCCGGCAACGGCCGAAGAGGTGGCTCCGGTTTTCGATGAATCGAGACTGCGGCAGCTCTCCTCTGGGGAAACTCTCGTCCTGGCGCATCGGCCTGACGAAACCCCCAAAAAGTGCGACGGTCGTTTTGTCACGACGGCACGTTACCTGCGCGGCACCCGTGAACTGATCTGGAATACGATCAACGACAAGGAAAACGCGGCAAAATTCATCGACGGTGTGCTCGAATCAACCGTGCTGGAACGCGAAGGAAACCACATTCTCGTGGAGCAGCGTACCCACGTCGGAGGACCCAAGGGCAATTACCGCTATCGGCTGAAGCACGAACTGACCCCGATGACTCGAGCGGTGTTTGCCTATGCCGGGGGGGAACTGAAGGATGTCGAGGGTGCCTGGTGGATCTTTGATGGTCCCGATCCCCAGAATTTTCTTGTGGTGTATTCGCTCCGGATCGACGCCGGATTCTTCGCTCCCCAGCCCATTGTCCGTGCCGGGATGAGGCAGTCGATGCCGAAGACGATGGAGGCGATCGCACGGGAAGTGGCTCGTCGTCTTGCCAAGTAGTCCTGAAGTGAGTTCGGTCGGCGGGACGGGGAGAACTGGATCGACGAGCCGGAATATTCGCCTTGAAGGAGGTGAAAGATTCACTTGAGGTTATAAACAACCATAATTATTATACTTTCTTTGTTTTTCCTCCTCTATGAAATCTGCCAAATCCCGCCCTTCCGATCCTCGAGATTCCGCACCGGAACCCGAGCGGCGTTTGCTGCGCTGGAAGAATGCAATGGTTGGTCTGATGCAGCGGGATCTCGATAGCCAATGGGGCGCTCAGTTGTTGCGGATCGCGAGTGATATGATTGTGATCTGCGACGAATCACTGACGATCTTGCACCACAACCGGGCGTTCTTGAAGGGAATCGGTTACACGAACGGAAGTTTTCGGGGATCGAAACTGGATGATTTTTTTCCTTCCGAAGAGCGAGACGGTATGGTCGATGCTTTTGAGGAATGGCGACGGGGACATGCTGCCGGGATGAGGTTCCAAGCGGATTTGCTCACGACGAAGGGGCGGTGGTCTGGTGATTTTCGGGTGGTGCGGAGCAAAAATCGCGACGGCTCCTATCAATATTTTCTGGTGGTCCGCGATGTCGTGGAGGCAAAGAAGCCGAATCGCGCTTCGAACAACGACGACAGTGATCCCTTTTTCCGAGGTCTGCCGGTCGCGGCATGGCGCACGGATGCGGGACTCCGGATCACCCAAGCCTTCGGGAGTCTATGGCCCGAGTTGGGGGGGGCGAGCGCGGACCTCATCGGGGAACTCTTTGGGCACCGTCACGATTCCCTGCTCCCTGGCGTGCTCCAGGCAATCGATTGCTCGGATACCCTCTCCGGGATGAGTCTGCAGACCGAGGTGGAGGTCGGAGGGCAGCGATACAAC
>CALDKL010000420.1 GCA_937898895.1 uncultured Verrucomicrobiae bacterium
TAGCCCACCCACCCGGCCAGCCGCCCGGTGACCGGGATGCGGGTGAAGAACTGGGTCACTTCCGGCAACATCTTGTTGTGCGCGGCGCGGAGTGCTTCGCTGTCGCGGACCGAGCTGAGATGGTTGACACGTCCCCAACCCAGGAAGAGATCCTCGGTGGCACTCTCGAGTCTGAGCAGGGTGTTCTCGAACGTCAGCGTGGAGGGATCCGCATCCGCGCAGAGTGCGTCGATTGCCTCCTGCCCGCAACGCATGGCTTCGCGGATGTCGGCTTCGATTGCCTCGGGGACGAGGCTTGACCAGCGGATCTGGAAATCGGGGGCGAGGAAGGGATGGCTCGGTTGGGACATGCCGGACTCTACGACCTGCCGCCGCCGCGTAAAGGCCGCCTCGGGAGAAAATTGTGTTCGCCGCGTCGGCGCACGCCGCCCCTGTCCGGGTTCTTCATTCCCCCACGACGAAGTCCGCGAACTCGGCGTGGCTGGGTTTCGCAGGTGCCCAGGTCTCGTCGGAGCCGCCGTGGAAGGTCTCGAAATAAAGAGAATCGATCCCGAAGTGGGCCACAGACCTCCATTCCAGATCCGTGCGATGGATCAGTTCGCACTCCTCGCCCTCGCCGGGGCGGATCCAGACGCGGAGCACTCCGTTGCCTTTGCCCGGATCGTTCATCGTCACCCGCATTCTCACATGAAGGTCGGTTTCCTCGGGGAACCGGAAGTCCTTCGGAAAGGGAACCTGGTCGCCATAGCGCTCGGGCTGATTTTTGTGGTAAAGGTAGGCTTCCCCGCGCCCCTCCTTCCGCCACATCAGGCGGGAGGAGAAACCGTTCGTGCCATCGGCGGGGCGACCGCCGCTGACGTTGGCGGGACCTCCGCAGAGGCCGGGCAGTTTGCCTCCCTTGACCCAGTCGAAACCCTTGCTGAACCGGACGGTGTAGCGCAGCTCCGCCGTCTCGCGACGACCGATGGGAAAACGCCAGCCTGCTCCGTTTTTTTCCGGCCCAATCTCACCGAGGCGATAGTCGACTCGAAGCCGAAACTGACCCTCGCGCTCGACGAGGGAGAGATTGCCTTCCTTCACCCCGTCTTCCCATTCGCAGCCCGGCCAATCGCGCTTCCAACGCCCGACCGAGTAGGGACCGGACGGTCCGGTGAACACGATGCGTTTTTCCTGCGCCGAAACCGTGGCGAACATCATCGCAAGCGCGAGAAGCCATCGGGGGCGGAGGGGGTGAGTTCGCATGGCGGATTCTCACCGGGAAACGATCCGGCGCAAGCCGACATTTCTCACCCCGCTTGCGGCAGCACGAGGCTCCGCGCCACCTCGCCCCGCTCCAGGGCCGCATAGGCTTCGTTGATCTGTCGGAGCGGATAGGTCCTCGTCAGCAGGGAATCGAGGTCGATCTGTCCCTGCGCGTGCAGCTCGATCAGGGTCAACAGATCCAGCCGCGGGCGGGTCGAGCCGTAGATCGACCCTTTCAGCGTCTTCTCGGCATAGACGAGCTGATTCACGTTGATGCGGGCACGCACCTCGGGCGGAGCGATCCCGACGACAACACAGGTGCCTCCCTTCTTGGTCATGTCGTAGGCCTGCTCGATGGGTTCGGCGAGACCGATCGCCTCAAAGGCGTGGTCGACTCCGCGTCCTCCGGTGAGGTCTCTCACGGCACTCACAGGATCCTGTTCGCCCGAGCTGATGAGATGGGTCGCTCCCATCGCTTTTGCATACTCCAGTTTCGCAGGCACGCGGTCGACCGCGATGATCGTCGTGGCTCCGGCGAGACGCGCGGTCTGGACGATGTTCAGCCCGATCCCGCCGCAACCGACCACCGCGACGCTGCTTCCCGGCATCACCTGGGTGGCATACATCACCGCTCCGTAGCCGGTGATCACCCCGCAGCCGATGAGCGCGGCGTGTTCGAAAGAGACGGATTGCGGAATTTTCACCGCAGCGGCCTCGGGCATCGTGGAGCGCTGGGAAAAGGTCGAGACCCCCGCATAGTGGAGGATCGATTCCCCCGCCGCGTTGCGAAACCGCGTCTGTCCGTCGGGCATCAAGCCGGTGAAGCGCATCGCCGTGCCCACCTCGCAAAGGGCGGGCCGACCCCCAAGGCAGTATTCGCAGCGGCCACAGGACATTCTCCAGATCGGAATGACGTGGTCGCCCGGCTGCAGCGAGGTGACGCCCTTGCCGATCTCCTCGACGACCCCCGCTCCCTCGTGACCGAGGATGATGGGTGTTTTCATCGCGAGGTCTCCCTTCATCACATGGAGATCGCTGTGGCAGACCCCGGCGGCCATGATCCGCACCGTGATTTCACCAGGCCCCGGCGGAAGGACCTCGACAGTCTCGAGCACGAGAGGTTCCTTGGCCTGGTAGAGTACGGCGGCGAGAGATTGCATGAGGACACGATGAGACCACGTTTGGGGAACCGGGGAAAGGGGAAAAGAGGTCTCCGCTGAGGTGCCCCCGAAAATCACCGTCGACTCCGCCTTTTCCCGGTACGACGAATTCGGGACTGTTGAGGCCTGCATTCGAAGATGGTGAACCACGGAACACCCAAAAAAGGCCAAGGAATCGCGATGGATTTTGAGTTCACTCGCTTCGCGGACACCTCCACTGCCAGCCCTCCCTCGGATCCCGTGTCTGCGATGCTCTCCGTGGTTGGCCATTTCCGTTTTCGATAGAAATGTCCGGCGCTTCGCGGAAAGGACGGAATCCGGCTATCGATCTTTTCGAATCCCTCGCTTATGCTGCGTCCGGCAACGCGGAGCATCAATCCGCCCTGAAAGGCGGTGACACGCTTGTGATTCGCCAAGGCGATTGCTGAACCACGTTTTCTCCGCAGTGCGAGCCTCCCATGAAAATCACCGCCATCGAAACCCTCGTCTGCCACGCGCGGATGCGGAACTGGATCTTCGTAAAAATCCTCACCGACCAGCCCGGTCTTCACGGGTGGGGTGAGGCCACGCTCGAATGGCACACGCGGTCCGTCATCGGGGCCATCGAAGACATCGCACCACTGCTCATCGGTGAGGACCCTCGCCGCATCGAATATCTCTGGCAGATGATGTACCGCCAGCACTTCTGGCATGGGAACGGCATTGTGCGCGGCACGGCCATCAGCGGCATCGATATCGCCCTGTGGGACATCCTTGGAAAAATCCATGGCGTGCCCGTCCACCAACTCTGGGGCGGTCCGGTGCGCGACCACATCCGACTGTATTGCCATCTCGGCGGCGGAAAGATGGAGGACTTCTACGACACCGATCCCGCCGACGCACGGCGCTTTGGCGAACTCGCGCAACAGGCCGTCGAGGACGGCTTTACCGCTTTCAAGAGCATGGCCGTGCCGGAGACTATGCCCATCGAAGGCCGGAAGCCCGTGCGCTATGCCGAGGCCTGTGTGCGTGCGATGCGTGAGGCCGTGGGAGATGATATCGACATCATGGTGGATTGCCACGCCCGACCTTCGCCGCGCATGGGCCTCATTTTCGCAAAGGCACTGGAGCCCTACGACCTCTACTGGTTCGAGGAACCATGCTGGCCGGAAACGATGGACAGCATCGCCGACATCCAGCGCTCCGTGCGCACCCCCATCGCCACCGGCGAGCGGCTCATCTCGCAGCACGCCTTCCGCGAACTGCTTGAGAAACGTGCCGCCAGCGTGTTGCAGCCCGACATTACGCACTGCGGCGGCCTCAGCGAGGCTCGGCGCATCGCCGCGATGGCGGAGGCCTATCGTGTGGCTCTCGCACCACACAATCCGCAGGGGCCCGTGAGCACTGCGGCATCGCTGGAATTCGGCTTTGCCACACCCGGTTACCTGATTTGCGAGAGTGTCCACAGCGATGTGCCATGGCGGCAGGACGTGGTGAGCGAGGGGTTCACCGTGGAAACGAAAGGGCGCATCGTGCGCCCGAACACAAAGCCCGGCCTCGGCATCGAAATCAACGAGGCGGAAGTTCGCAAACACCCGTTTGAGCAGGAGGTGCTGCAACGCAGCTTTTACGCGGACGGAAGCGTCGGAGACTGGTGAGCATGACGAATCTCGCATCCCCGACCGCCATCTTCCGCGGTGCCCCCGGCGGCGTCGACTGCGACCGCCGCGATGTCGCGGTGGTGTCTGACTCCCATGCGAGACCGGGCGGCCTGCGCATGGCATCCGGTTCGATGGAAAGGCGGGTGCGAACCGCTTCCCCAGGCGGCGCATGTCTTCCGGGAAAGCCCATTGTATGACCACGCTGAATCTCATCCTCTTCGCGCTCTACCTGCTTTTTACCGTCGTGCTCGGAATCTGGGTGGGCCGACGAAAGGCTTCCGGCGCAAAGGACTACTTTCTCGCAGGCGAAGGCCTGCCCTGGTATGCCATCGGCGGTTCCATCATCGCGGCGAACATCAGCACCGAACACTTCATCGGCATGGTGGGAGTGGCCTATGGCGTTGGATTTGTCGTGGCGCAGTGGGAGTGGGGCAATGTCATCACCTTCAGTTTCCTCATCTGGATGTTCCTTCCGTTCTACCTGCGCGGCGGGCTGTACACGATGCCCGAGTTCCTCGAGCGGCGCTACAATGCGCACTGCCGCCGCCTCTTTGCGGTGTGCTGCCTGCTGTTGTGGATCGTGGCGCAAATGGCTGTGGTGATGCTCGCGGGAGCAAAGGCCATGCGCGGCATGTTCGATCTCGATGAAACCGCCACCATCCTCGCGCTTGCGGCACTGGCGGGAAGCTACACGATCTATGGAGGACTCCGGTCGGTGGCGTGGACAGATTTCATGCAATTCGTCGTCATGATGGTCGGGGGTTTCGTCGTCGCGTGGGTGGGCCTGGAGAAAGTGGGCGGACTCGGTGCCCTCATGCAGAGCGTTCCCGAGAAATTCAAAATCATCTACCCGATCACCGACAAGGAATATCCGTGGTTCGGCGTGTGGACGCTCTTTCTCTCCGTCGGCATCTGGTACAATTGCACGAATCAGTTCATCGTACAGCGTTGCCTCGGTGCACGCAGCGAGTGGGATGCGCGAATGGGCGTGGTCTTCGCGGGATTCATGAAAGTGGTGCTGCCGCTGCTCATCGTCATTCCCGGGATCATCGCCTTTCAGCTGTATCCCTCGCTGCACGACAAGGACCTCGCCTTTCCCACGCTGGTGCGCGATCTGCTGCCCGCAGGTCTCAGCGGCATCGTCATGGCAGGTCTCGCCAGCGGCATGCTCTCCCACATCAGCTCTGTGCTGAATTCGTGCAGCACCGTCTTCACCATGGACCTCTACGAGCCTCTCGCGCCCGGCGAAAAGAGCGAGGCCCATCTCGTGCGCGTGGGACGCTGGAGCGGTTTCCTCATTCTCGTCATCGCCACGCTGCTCGCGATCTGGTTCACGCGGCAGCAACTCGGCGTGTTTCTCCTGATTCAGAACATCGGCGCGTGGGTGGCCGCACCCATTTCCGCCGTGTTTCTCGTCGGTGTGCTGTGGCGGCGTGCCACTGCGGCATCGGCAACCTTCGTGCTGTGGTTCGGCTTTCCTTTCACCTGGTTTGTCGAACGCGTGCTCTTCAAGCACGTTGCACTGCTCCAACCCTTCGACAACTGGCTCAACCGAACCTTCGTCGTGTGGATCACCAGCATTGGCGCGATGATCCTCATTTCGTTCATCACCCGCGCCCCGACGGCGGCACAACTCGAAGGCATCATCTGGTCCCCCGCAATGGCCGCCCTGCCGGATGCAGAAAAGCAAAAATACCGAGGCCTGCGCAGCCTTTTCCTCTGGTGGGCCCTCTTTGTCGGGCTCATGGCCGCGCTGTATGCCTATATGATCTGGTTCCAGTTTTGGGGTCCGGCGAAGGGGAGGTGATCGCTCACACTCTGCCTCGCTGAGACCGAGGGACACTCCACGGGCTCGTCCAAGGCTCCGCCGCCGACACGAGAGGGCGGAGGACGGCAGAGGCAGAAACGCTACACGAAATACGTGTCATCGTGAGCATAGGGCGGAGCGCAGCAGCAGAGGAAGCGCAGTCCCGTGTCCGCATGAGATCGGATCTGGTGCCAGGCTCCCGGCGGAATGAGGATGGCGTCGCCAGGCCCGACGACCCGCTCCTCACCTTCGATTTCCATGATCCCGCCACCTTCGAGAAGAAAATAGAATTCCTCGCTCAGCCGATGGAAATGCCGTTGCGTGGCCCCGCCGGGAGGCAGGCAGGCTTCGGCAAGACTCTGATTCCCGACCGGGGCGTTCGTCCGGTCGAGCAGGCTCCGGATCGTGGACCCGTCGGCCGTAGTGAAAGGGATTTGTTCGGAGAGTGGATTGATCGTCATCGGAGCATGGTTCGGATCATCGGAGCAATGGAAGGAAACCGCATTCCACTTGTCGGGCGAGCGAAACCCTGCCATCATCTACCCGCGAAACGATGAACGACAAGGACGAGTTTTTCGAGCGATCGAGGGCCGGAGGAACCCGGCGTGTTTCCCGAAAGCGCCCCGGAGGATTCTTCACGCACTTTCTCTGGTTGATTCTGCTCGGGGCGGTGGTCCTCGGCACGGCCCTGGCTGCGGTCAAATTCACCGGCAATGGCCCCGCCGTGAAGCGGGCCGCGATCCGGTGGCTCGGAGGTTCCGCCGATGGCGACGCCCCCGCAAAGGAAAGACCGGCGGAGGCTCCGGCGAAAAAGCGGGTCGAGATTCCCGTGGAAAAGATCGTCGAGAGGGTCGTCGAGGTGCCCGTGGAAAAGATCGTTGAGAAGATCGTGGAGGTGAAGCCGCCGCTCCCCTCGGCTTATGTCGACTGGAAAAAGGTCGATGTCGCAAAACTCTGGAGCGACATCCCGGTGAAGACGGAAATGATCACGACCCAGGGCGACACGGCGGTGAAGGAACGCGAGCGCGACACGAGCTACGAGATCGAAATGAAGGTGAGGCTCACGGTGCCGAAACCGAATGAATCGGCTTCGGAACTCGCCGCGATCAACACGCATCTTCCAAAAATGTTGAAAGATTTCGACCGTCTCATCGGGGCCGCCGAGGTCTCGCCCTTCTACCACCATCTCTACCAACTCAAGACCGAACGCATCCAGCAGAACGTCACGCGCATCGACGAACTCCTCTCGCGGCACAATCTCTACGATCTCGAGACGATGCTGCAGGTAAAACATCCCGACACGGGACGCAGGCTCCTGCTCGCACAAGGTGAGATGGACACCGTTTCGGACGGATCGGACGGCGACCGCTGGCCCGAACTCGATGATTATATCTCAATGTCGCAGCACTATCAGCCCTCGACCAGCTACGGCTGGGCAAAACGGACCACGACTCCCAACCCGCTCCTTTCGCGGTTCGAGTCGAAACTGAAAGAATACGAGAAGGAGTTCGCCGTCCCCGGACTCAGCATCGAGCGAAACCGCTTCCTTCGGACCCAGATCGACGACTACAAGCTGCGAGTCACCGACCTGAAGACACGGAGCTTCCTCATTGCCGAAGCGGATCCCTTCATCGTCATTCCGCTTTCTCTGTTGGGTCGCCGTGACGAAAATGAGTTCGGCCCCGCCATCGGAGACTACGTTGTGGTCGTTCACGAGGGCCACCTCTACCCGGCTATCGCGGGTGACGCGGGACCGAGCTGGAAATTCGGCGAAGCCTCCCTGCGCCTCGCGCGACAGATCAACGAAAAGGCATCGCCCTACAATCGCCCGGTCAGCGATCTCACCGTGACCTACCTGATCTTCCCTGGCAGTGCCGAGGAGACCAAGGAGCCGCCGGACCTCGAGAAGTGGTACCAGAAGTGTTCCGCCCTCCTCGCCGAGCTTGGAGGCCTCGGGGAAGGCTACGCCCTGCACCGATGGGAAGACCTCATTGCGAAGAAGAATGCCGCCGCTGCCGATCCGGTTGCGACGACACCACCCACCACCGCCCCGGCGGCACCCGCCCCGTCTGCCGGAACTGTCCCAGGCACGCCAGCCGCCGCGCCGACAGCACCGGTGGCTCCGGCTCCTTCCTCACCCTCCTCTGCACCGATCTCGCCTCAGTGAAGTCGGACGAGATCAAAACGAAAATTCCAGGGAAGATGACGCGTTTTTCCGCTTGCTAGTCTCTGCCGGAATCCCAATACTCGTGCGCTCGCACCGACACTGAATCCGATTGCTCCGCCCGACGCCAACTCTCACAAATCCTCCCCCATGTCTGACACCGTACCCGTCCTTGGCCACGTCGACGAATACCTCTCTCTCGCGCAGGAATACGATGTCTCCGACGTCCACCTCGCCCCACTCACTCAGCCGAAGTGGCGTCGTTTCGGGTTGCTCCAGCCCATCTGGGAAAACGCGGAAGTCCTCACACCGGAGGACACCGAGCGCCTCGCTCGCAGCTATCTGCCCGAGCCAGAACTGCGCCGCTTCGAACAACGCGGCGACGTCGATTTCGCCTATGCTCCGGCCATCGGTCGCTTCCGTGCCTCCGTCGTGAAGACGCGGCTGGGCTGGGAGATGGTTTTCCGCGTGATCAGCACCCAGCTGCGCACCATGGAAGAGCTGCGCCTGCCCAAAGCGATCAAGCCCCTCCTCGAATACCACAACGGACTCGTCCTCGTCACGGGTGCGGTTGGTTCGGGCAAGTCGACGACTCTCGCCGCCCTCATCAACGAGATCAACAAACAGCGGCACGACCACATCATCACCCTCGAGGATCCCATCGAATACGTGATCGAGTCGAACAACTGCCATGTGAATCAGCGCGAAGTCCACACCCACACCGAAAGCTTCTCCGCCGCCCTCCGCGCCGCCCTCCGCGAAGACCCCGATGTGATCATGGTGGGGGAAATGCGCGATCTCGAGACGATCTCTCTCGCGATCACCGCTGCCGAGACCGGCCACCTCGTCCTCGCGACCCTTCACACCGGGTCCGCCGCACGGACCCTCGATCGGATCCTCGATGTTTTCCCCACCGAACAGAGGGAGCAGATCCGCATCATGGTCGGCGAATCCCTCCGCGGAATCATCTCGCAACAGCTCGTCCCGCGGAGCGACGGCAATGGCCGCGAACTCGCCCTCGAACTCCTCGTGAACACACCCGCCGTCTCCGCGCTGGTGCGCGAGGGCAAGACGTTCATGCTTCCCGGCGTCATGCAAACCGGAAAGAACGTCGGCATGATCATGATGGACGACGCCCTCGCAAAACTTCACAAAGACGGCCTCATCTCGAAGGAAGAGGCTCTGGGGCGTGCCATCGACCGAGGCACGCTCAAGGCCAATATCGGTGGCTGATCCCGTCCCTGACAAACTCACCAAATCGAAAACGTTTTCTCTTTTCCCGCCATGGCAGTCATCGACGATTATTTCAGGCACCTCATCGCCACCGGGGGGTCCGACCTCCACCTCAGCGAAGGGCAGCCACCCAAAATGCGCACTCACGGAGCGATCTCCGCAATCTCCGACGGCATCCTCGAGCATGAGACGATCGATTACATGCTCCGCGAAATCTGCGAGGAGAAGGCCTACGAGCGCTATCTTCAGAGGGGAGACCTCGATTTCGCTTACGAGATGGATGCGCAGTCCCGCTTCCGCTGCAACTACTTCAAGCAAAACAATGGTCTCGGGGCTGTCTTTCGTCTCATCCCCACCAAGATCAAGACGATCGACGACCTCGGCGTGCCGAAGACGATCGAGAGTTTCGGAGATCTCCGCAGCGGTCTCGTCCTCGTGACGGGGCCGACCGGATCCGGCAAGTCAACGACCCTCGCTGCCCTCATCGATTACATCAATCGCACCTACGCCCGGCACATCATCACCGTGGAGGAGCCGATCGAGTTCGTCCACAACAACAAGAAGAGCACGATCAGCCAGCGCGAGGTGCCGATCCACTGCCCCTCCTTTGCGGACGGTCTCCGCGCCTCGCTGCGCGAAGATGCCGACATCGTCCTCGTCGGGGAAATGCGCGACCTCGAGACGATCTCTCTCGCCCTCACGGCGGCCGAGACCGGCCTGCTCGTCTTCGGCACCCTGCACACGAACAACGCCCGCAAGACCGTTGATCGTCTCGTCGACGTGTTTCCCTCCGATCAGCAGGCACAGGTGCGCACCATGCTGGCCGGATCCCTTCGCGGCGTTGTCGCCCAGCTCCTCCTGCGGCGCTGCGATGTCGATGGCCGAACCGCGGTGAATGAGATCCTCGTTTCCACCCCGGCAGTGAGTTCCGTCATCCGCGAAGGTTCCACCCAGAAACTCTACGACATCATCACCGGCGGCAAGGAGTATGGCATGCAGTTCATGGACGACGCCATCTGGCAGAAGATGCTCGCCGGACAGGTCTCGCCGCTGGAGGCCTACATGAAGGCGATCGACAAATCCCGGTTCCGACCCGCCCTTCCATCAGAGTTGGCGGAACTCGGAAATTCCGGTGGATCGGCCTCCAAGGATTGATAGTGCGTCGGAGGCGGATCTGTTCACAACACGTTTTCGCCGACCCTTGTCGCCGACAAGTGATCTGGATCTACGCGATATTGACCGCCTCAATCCGACCTCTCGCTTCTGGCTCCGTTTTCCGGGCCCGCCTCGCTGACCCCGATTCCCGAAAGCATGGCCTTGCCGACTTCTCCCCCCGCTCTCGCCATTGCTATTGTCGGCTCCGGCTCGGTCGGCGGATATTATGGTGCACGCCTCGCCTCGGTCGCCGCAGTCTCCTTTCTCATGCGGCGCGACCTCGCGGCAGTGCGCGAGCGGGGGCTGACGATACATAGCATTGCCGGCGATCTGCATCTCGATCCAGTTCGTGCCTTCGCCACGACCCGCGAGATCGGTCCCGCCGATCTTGTGATCGTCGCGCTCAAGACGACGGCCAACGAGGCCCTGCCCGACCTGCTGCCACCCCTGCTCCGCCCTGGCACGATTCTCCTCACCCTCCAGAACGGACTCGGCAACGAAGCCTTCCTGTCACGCCATTTTCCCGCCCACCCTGTGCTCGGAGGGCTCTGTTTTGTCTGTATCAATCGCGGCAAACCGGGGGTGATCCACCATCTCGCCCACGGTCGGGTCGAGATGGGTGCCTTTTCCCATCCCGAGACGCTGGCACCCGTCGCCGAGCTGTTCGTCCGCGCCGGGCTCGATTGCCGCGTTCTCCCCGATCTCGGCCTCGCCCGCTGGCGCAAACTGGTGTGGAATGTTCCCTTCAACGGACTTTCCATCGCAGCGGGAGGTCTCGACACGCAACAGATCCTCGCCGATCCCGTGCTCCTCGCTCGCACCCGTGTCCTCATGGGAGAAATCATCGGTGTCGCGGGGGCCTTGGGACATGCCATTGATCCGGCGTTCGCCGAAGCGAATATCAGGGGCACCCTCGAGATGGGCCCCTATCAACCCTCGAGTCTCGTTGATTTTTTGGCGGGACAGGCCGTCGAGGTCGAGGCGATCTGGGGCGCTCCCCTACGCGAGGCGAAACGTCTCGGGCACGCTGTTCCCGAGCTTGAATCCCTCTATCGCGAGATTTGCGCGGCGACGGGATCGGGTGGAGCGTGAGTCATGTCCGAGTTCGCCCTGCCGCCTGCCCTCCGGTCTGCGAAGCCAACCGTCGGGATCGTACTGGGCTCCGGACTCGGAGCATGGGTGGATCGGTTGGAAGGGGTGACCTCCTTCCCGTACGCAGACATTGGCGGACTCCCGCTCGGGTCGGTGCCGGGCCATGCCGGGAAATTGCATCTGGGCACTCTCGGCGGGACAGGCGTCGCGGTCGCCCAGGGCCGTGTCCATGTCTATGAGGGCCGCTCCGCCCACGAGGCGGCAGCGATGATGCGCTTGTTCCATCAACTGGGCATCGGCACCGTTGTTCTCACGAATGCGGCTGGCATCGTCAACGCAAACCTCAAGCCCGGACGCTGGATGCTGATCTCGGACCACCTCAATCTCGCGGGCCAATCGCCTCTCACCGGCAATCCGGATTTCATTGATCAGAGCGAAGTCTATTCGCCCGCATTGCGCGAACTCCTCCGGGCCGAGAATCTCGAACTCACCGGCAGCAAACTCGCCGAGGGAGTCTATGCGTGGGTCCATGGTCCCGAGTATGAGACTCCCGCCGAGGTCCGAATGCTCCGCGCTCTCGGGGCGGATGCCGTCGGCATGTCGACCGTGCCCGAGGCGATCCAGGCCCGCGCCCTCGGGATGCGGGTCGCCGCGCTTTCCTGTCTCACCAACTACGGGGCCGGACTCTCCCCGAATCCCCTCAGCCACGAGGAAGTCATGGAGGTGGGGCGCTCGGCCTCGAGGGAACTCTTTGCGTTGTTGCGGAACGCGATCCCGGCAATGGGGGAAATCTGAGAATCCGAGAGGGTATCGCCCCCCACTCGACCCTGTTCGCTCACTTCTTGTGTGCGGCGACGATGGAATCGATTTCCGCTCGCTTCACTCCGGCGGGCGCATTGACGTCGCCGAACTTGGCGCGGGCGGCGGCGGCCTGCTCCACTGTGACGACGGGGGCGCTGTTGCCCCATTCGTTGCGAACGTAAGTGAGTACGGCGGCGAGCTTCTGGTCGTCGAGCCCGGCGGCGAGCGGAGCCATCACACCCATGAAATTCATATTTTCTTTCGCGATCCCCTTGAGGACCACGAGGAGGGGTGCGTCCGGATCGCCGAGCAAAACTTTCGAACCGACGAGACTCGGGGCCATGAGGGCAGGGCCAGCCTGGAGACCCTTGCCATCGGGACCGTGGCAGGCCGCGCAGAGCATGTAGTTCTGTTTGCCAAGCGCCATGACGGCGGGGTCCACGGCAGCACTGCCTCCGGCAGGAGCAGCGGGAGCGGCAGGAGCCGCGCCAGCTGTCGGGGCGGGAGCCGGGGCGGTGGGTGCACTGGCCACCGCGGCGGGCGCGGCGGGGGCCGCCGAGGCCACGTCCTTCGGTTTCGCTTCCTTATTCATCCCCCGAATGAAGGCGAATCCAACGATGCCGAGCATGGAAATCAAAGCAACCGGAACAAGGAACAGGAAGATCTTCCCAAGGGTCGACGAGACGGGATTGCTGGAGTCGGGGGAGTTGTGGCTCATGTAGGCATGAAAAAAGCGTGGATTCGGGGGATGTCAACGCGAATGCGCCGAGGAGGGCGGGGTCCGTCCTCGGTCCGGGAACGCTCCCAGGTAGATCATCCGCCCTGCAGAGCCCCCCGCCTCTCGCGCAGAGCGGCGAGCAGACGGAGGCCCCGGTCTTCCCAGCGAAAGGCTTCGAGACAGCGCTCGTAGGCGTTTCGGCGCATCGATTCGAGGTGATCGATGTCGTCGATGACCCCGACAATGGAAGAAACGAGGGCAGGCACGTCGTTTTCGAGAAGAAGGTGTTCGGGACTCTGCAGAGGCAGAGCCTCGACGGCCTGGACAAGTCCGGCCAGGGGCAGACCGTGAAAGAGGTATTCGAGAGTCTTGAGTTTGAAGCCTCCGCCGAACTCTTCGACGATGAGCCCCATGCGGGCACCGAGGAGGAAGGGGGACATGTCGGGGACGCGCCCCA
>CALDKL010000421.1 GCA_937898895.1 uncultured Verrucomicrobiae bacterium
GCTGCCCCTCGGTCCCGGAAATGAACGCGGATGGGGGCGCCTCGATCTGCCCGCCGACGACAACGCGATCGACAACACCGCATTGTTTGTCTACGATGAACCCGCTCCGCGAAAGACCGTCATCCTCAGTGATGATGCCCAGACCGCCGGAGCGATCCGCGCGGCTGCCACTGCCGCGACCGAGGCCGGAACGACCTACGAGGCCCAGATCCTCAGCACCACCTCGGTTGCCCAGATTCCCTGGAGTGAAACCGCCCTGCTCTTCTGGCACGCGCCGCTCCCCGCACCGGGCAGTCCCGAGGCAACCCTCCTGCAACAACACGTCGCGGCTGGACGCAGCCTCGTTCTTCTTCCCCCGCCCGACGAAGGCGGCGGCGAACTCTTTGGTGTCAAATGGGGCGAATGGATCAACCGCGGTGATCAACCCATGCCGATCGACTGGTGGCGCACCGAGACCGGCCTGCTCGCCAACACCCGCAACGGATCTCCCCTGCCCGTCTCCGAACTCGCCATCTTCCGAACGCGTCGATTCGAAGGCGATGTCCTGCCCCTTCTCCGGCTCGAGGGAGATCACACCGTCATCGCTCGCATTCTCGACGAAGGCAGTGAACCGGGTGAAGAGACGTCGGCGGGCTCCGTCTACCTTTGGGGAACCCTGCCGCGATCCGACCACTCCTCGCTCGCCAGCGAAGGCATCGTGTTTTTCGTAATGTTGCACCGCGCCCTCGATGGCGGGGCCGACTCCGTCTCGCGAGCCCGCATGGCCCCGACCGGTATTGCGGCTTTGTCAGGGTTCGATGAGACCCGACTTCTCGACGGTCTCACCGCAGAGGGTGTCGAGGCCGCGCCCGGCCTACTCCCCGCCGCCTTTGCATCCGGAGAGGATACGGCGACGCGAAGACTGCTCGCCCTGAACCGCCCCGAGATCGAAGACGACACCCGCATCCTCGCCCCCGAAGCACTCGAGACACTCCTCGCCGGAGTCGACTTCCGCCGTATCGACGACACCGTCGGCAGTCGATCCTCCCTCGCCGCCGAGGTCTGGCGGGCCTTCCTCATCGCGATGGCCCTCGCTCTTCTCGTCGAAGCCATGCTCTGCCTTCCCCCGAAACCCGAAAAGGAACCTGCTTCCAACCCTCTCCAGTCGAGCATGTAACCCTATCGGGTGAGGATATCCCCCCCCGTTCCCCTCCTGCTGTTTTTCCGACCGCCGACACGCCCCCTGTGACTCTCTCCAACAGTGAACTGACCTTTGCCTGGACCCCGCTGACGGCGGTCTTTGGCATCGCCTTGTTCCTCGTTACGGCAGTTTTCTCATTCCTCATCTGGCAACGAAGTCGATTCTCTGCGGCGAGCGGAACGCTCGAGATCCTCCGACTGCTCGCCGTGGCCGCCGTGGCCCTGACATTGAACCAACCGGAATGGCGTGAAACCTACCAACCCGACGAAAAGCCGGTCATCGGCGTCCTGCGAGATGCCTCCGCGAGCATGCAGACGGAGGATGTCGGCGCGGAGAACACGCCAGGCGGCGTGCTTCGCTCGCGCGAAAGCCTCGCCCTGGAACTCGTTGCTCCCGATGTATGGGCACCTCTTTCCGAACCCTTCGAAGTCGTGCATGAATCGTTCTCCGCACCCACCGGAGACGGAGACGATGGCACGGATCTGGCGGGGGCGCTGACCGGGATCCTCGATCGTCATCCGCACCTGCGCGGTCTCGTTCTCCTCTCCGATGGCGACTGGAACACGGGCGATCCGCCCTCGCATGCCGCCACCCGCTTTCGCATGGAGGAGATTCCCGTATTTGTCGTTCCCATCGGCAGCGAGGCGCGATTGCCCGATCTCGCCGTGACCGCCTTCGATCCTCCCACCTTCGGCCTCGTCGGCAAACCCGTCCGTCTCCCCTTCACGATCCAGAGTGCCCTGGCCAGGAACCACGCCGCCACTCTCGAGATTCGCACGAAGGAAGGCGAGGCGATCTTCGGCGAGATCACCCTGCCGGCGATGGGTCGCCTCCAGGACACCCTGCTCTGGACACCACGAGCCGAGGGCGATTACGAACTGACCCTGACTCTGCCGCCCGCCGAGGAGGAGCACGACACCGCGAACAACTCAGCCACCGCACCCATCGCGATCCGACAGGAGCGACTGAAGGTTCTCCTCATCGAATCCTATCCCCGTTGGGAATATCGTTACCTCCGCAACGCTCTCGAACGCGATCCCGGCGTCGAGGTTCGCTGCCTGCTCTATCACCCCGATGGACACGGAGTCGGAGGTGGCCCCGGCTACCTCCAGGACTTTCCCGCTCCCGAGGAACTCTCGACCTTCGATGTGATCTTGTTGGGGGATGTGGGCATGGCTCCCGGACAACTCGCCGCAGAGCAGGTCGCGGCACTGAAACAGCAGGTCGCGTCCCAGGCAGCGGGTCTCATCCTCATGCCGGGATTTCGCGGTCACCAGATTTCCCTGCTCGATACGGAACTGAACGATCTTTTTCCGGTGGAACTGGACAAGGCCCAACCGCGCGGCTGGGGCTCGGCCACGCCAGGCCAGTTCGAACTGACCGAACTCGGAGCACGCAGTCTGCTCACCCGCCTCGAGGATACCGAGAACGCCAACGCGAACGTCTGGGCCTCCCTGCCGGGATTCCAGTGGTACGCGGGAGTGGTCCGGGCCAAACCCGGATCGGAAGTGCTCGCGACACACAGCTCCGAGACCAACCGACACGGACGGATTCCACTCATTGTCACCAAGACCTACGGCACCGGAAAAATTCTTTTCATGGGTACCGACGGAGCCTGGCGCTGGCGCAAGGGTGTCGAGGACAAATACCACTATCGGTTCTGGGGACAGGTGGCGCGATGGATGGCCTACCAGCGCAACATGGCGAGCGACGAACGCATGCGCCTCTTCTATTCGCCGGACCGCCCCCGCACGGGCGACACCCTGACACTGAACGCAAACGTCATGAGCGTGGGCGGCGAGCCGCTCCAGTCCGCCAATGTCATCGTGCAGGTCACCTCCCCCTCGGGCAGGATCGAGTCGGTGCGCCTCCAACCCGGCGGGGCCGAGCAATGGGGACTGTTCACCGGCACCTTAACGCCTGCCGACCCCGGCTCACCTCGCCTCGTCATGACCT
>CALDKL010000422.1 GCA_937898895.1 uncultured Verrucomicrobiae bacterium
TCGAACTGTGGGCAGTGGAACTCTACGAATTCGTCGGGCGCGGTGGAGAAATCTCTTCCGTGGAGCAGGCCCTCGCCGATCACGGTCTGAAGGTGCCTTGTTTCATCGCCGTACGGAACTGGGGAGAAACCTCGGGATGGGAATACAAACTCGCCCTGGATGAGGCGAGACGGCGGTTTGAACTCGCTGCTAGGATCGGTGCTCCGCTCATGGTCTGCACCCCTCCGATGGAGCGACCTGGCCTGGCGGGATTGGCGAAGGGCTACCGCGACCTGCTTCAGATCGGACGCGAGACGGGGGTCCGCGCGGTGCTCGAATACATCAGTTTTTTTGCGAGCCTCAACAACGTACCCGACACCGTTGCGGTGCTCGATGAGTGTGGCGACCCCGATGCCTGCCTCATCCTTGATGCCTTTCACAACTGGAACAACCGAACGACCCTGCGCGATCTCCAGGCTCTCGACCCGAAGCGTATCGCTCATTACCACATCGACGACGCCAATCCCAACCTCCCAAAGGGGGCACAGAAAGATCCCGACCGGGTCATGATCGGAGACGGCTGCATCGATCTGCGGAGCGAACTCGCGCTTCTGAAAGAAAAGGGCTACGACCAGTGGCTCAGCCTCGAACTCTTCAACGACACTTGGTGGGCGAAGGATCCGGCGGAAACGGCAAAGGTGGGCCTCGAGCGGATGCGGATTCTCTGCGAAGATGCTGGCACCGCGGTGGAGGCGCGGTGAGGCGCGTTCTCGTCTTATACGGAAACGACCTTTGTTTTTTTCAGAAGGGTCGCGAACCTCGGCTGCGGTTCATCGCCGGAACAGAATCGTCCCACCCCGCATCGGCCGGACCGAAACATCTGCGGGAAATCTCATCTGCTTCCGAAAGGGAAAACTCGAAGTTCACCGGATCGGTGCGATCTTTTCGGAACCCACGCACCGTTCCCTCCTCTTCCTCCCCGTCGCACCAAAGTGGCGGAGGTACCCTCATGAACCTTTCGCGCAGAAAATGGCTCTTCCGTTCCGTGTTCTTCGGGGCCCCCGCAGGTGGCTTCGCATATGGCAGCGGCGTCGAAAAACAGTGGCTCGAGATCACGCGCGTCGATGTGCCTCTGCCACAGCGCCACAGTGCTCTCGATGGGATGAGAATCGCGGTGATCGGCGACTTTCACCACGACGATTTCGGAGATTCCCATCTCATCCGCCGCGCCGTTGCGGCGGTGAACGAAGCGGCCGCCGATCTCGTCTTTCTCGTCGGCGACTATGTTTCCGAGGATCCATCCGCAATCAGACCGCTCTGTGAGGAGCTGAAGTCCTTGCGGCCCCGGCTCGGTTCCTTTGGGGTCTGGGGCAACCACGACCGACCGCACGTCACCCGGAACCTCATACAGTCGCTTGAAAGCGCGGGAGTTCGCATGCTCAATGACTCCGTTCACGACTTCCCTGATTTTTGTATCGTCGGCATGGACAGCTACCGGGGAGGAAACCCGAAGCTGGCGGAGGTCATCGCTTCTTTTCCAGACGGCAAGCCAGTCCTCTTGGCGTGGCACGAACCTGACACCTTCGACCTCCACAACGACCCTCGCATCGCCCTGCAAATGTCCGGCCACTCCCACGGGGGACAGATCTGCGCTCCCGTGATCGGGCCAATCGTCCTACCCAAATTCGGCCGCAAATACCCCTACGGTCTCTATCGGCGGGAAGACACGTCTCTCTTCGTCACCCGCGGTATCGGAACCCTCACAATCCCGGCGCGGTTTCTGTGCCCCCCCGAAGTGGTCATTTTGAATCTGGTGGGTTGATTGAAACACCTTGCACCCCATTGCCCGGAAGGGTGAGGGATCTTGATGCTTTCTCAAACGTGGGCGCGATCCGAGAATCCGCCTGGCGTCCGCCTCCCCTTCGAGTCCCGCCCCTTCGCAAATCGGTTCCATCGAGGACTGCTCTTTGAGGAGAGGGGATCGTTTGGACAAAGGTTACATTGATACCTTCGACGACGTCCCGATCGGATCCTTCCGTAGATCGCGCAAAACACGCAATTCACCCCATTCCGCTCCCTGCATGCAGCGCGCTCCGGTAGTGCGCCTCTTGCCAAATCGCTTTCTCAAGGTCCGCTCTCGCTCGAAGATCGCATTCACAAATCCCTCCGTGCCTAACACTGCCCCATCGCAGAAGTAGCGAACCCGGTGGCGGAGTGCTTCCTGCAGAGAAAACTTGCCCCTATTCTCAACCACGACTTCGACCTCCGTTTCTTTCATCCCCCTGCGCCCCCCCTGTCCACGATCCGCGTCCTTGACGATCTCTTTCCCTTCCAGATAAAGGAACATCCGATAACGTTCCACCGTGTGACGCCAGTCCTGGGGAAAAGTAGCATCGTCGAGAGCCTCTCCGAGCATGAGGCTCAGGCCATCCCGCGCCCGATTCGCTCGACGGCCGCCCCCGACCGCCTCCGCGTATCCGCTCCATCGGTAATCTTCCGGCTTCGAAACGATTCCCGCCCGCACCGGGTTGAGGTCAATATAGGCCGAGATCGCGAGAAGAGCCTTCTCACAATCCTCCACCAGGATACTCTTGTATCGCCCCTCCCAGAGCGTCCCCACGCGATCAAGGCGCTTGTTCATGTAGAAGGTGAAACGCTGTTTCAGCTCCTTCAAAAAAAGTCCCAGATCACCTCGGCGGCGTTCGTAACGATGGAGGATCTCCCGATGCCAGGCATCATTTCCACCCTTGCGGGCCACTTCCAGTTCCCGCCTGACTCCTTCCACCGTTTTCCTGTCGTAGAGCAGGGGTAGCACTTTAAGCAACCCCTCTTCATCGAGTGTCGCGAGAGATTCCCGATCCGGCACGTCCAGAAGCAGGTGAAAGTGATTCGACATGAAG
>CALDKL010000423.1 GCA_937898895.1 uncultured Verrucomicrobiae bacterium
TTTGTCCCCCAAAACCCAAGCGAAGCCAAGTCGCTCAAACACCCCCGAAAACCACGGAGCTTTCCCTCGATGCTGTTGCCTGATGATCGGCCCTTGATTCTCTTCCATTGGCCGATGACGGATCCGGAGATCTGCCACATCGACCCTTTACGGAAAGTGCTGCAAGGCTTGTCGCGTTTTGGGCATTCCAGTTCACTCGTCGCCGCGCGATTGGAAGACGCTCTGCCTGTCGGCGAATGGCAGCGCCTGCTCCCGATCCCATCGGACGCAGCCGCCTCTCCCGAGCATCGGCTCCGTGTCCCGTGGTCGGGTTTACTCGATTCTGCGGAACTGGCCTATGCCGCCGAGGAGAGGGACAAGGAACTCGAGGCCGCCCTCGCGCGGCGCGACGCGGCAGCTGAAAGGGGAAGGCCGTTGATGAAATTCGAAGCATCGCCTCGTGGTCGCTACGATGCCCGACACGTGACCGCTGGGTATCTTGAGGATCCCGGCACCACCGTCACTTCTACTCCGTGGGGCCGCTCTCTCTTTGTCCTGCAATGCATTGGCGGAGACAGGGCAGATCTGCCGAGCATTTGGCAGATTACCTCCGCCCTGCACAAGACTCTTTTAGATCGCTGGACACGGACTTATCCCGAGGAGAGCGTACCCGCTTGGATTTCGGGCCACGAACCGGGTGAAGGCAATACCGCTCCGAGCAGGGATTGCCATCTGGCGATAATCCCTCTCGCCCATGTCGATCATGTCCATGCGGACGGACGACTTCTAGGGATTGGGTTGGCCTTTCCCCGCCAAATGGGATCAGGATCTTCCGAGTCCACTCTCCGCGCCGACTGGCGGAAAATGCAGGCCGCACTTTTCGCGAATAGAGACCTTGAACTCACCACTGCCGACAAGGCTTGGGCACTGCGGCTGGTTCCCTACGATGGAAGCTCTAACCGTGCCGCACTGTCTTCCCACACCTGGACTCGGGCGGCCCATCTCTGGCATTCCGTCACTCCCGTGATTCTGGATCGTCATCCCAAACCCAACTTCAAAAAAGATCCCGTCCTCTGGGCAGAAAGTTGCCGCAGCATCGTCGCCGATTCTTGCGAGCGACTTGGTCTTCCACGCCCCGCTTCTGACAACATCCAAGTATCGCTCTATCCCCGGCTGGCCGGGGTACCGGCGTCTCCTGCCTTCGTCGCTCCGGTCGCCCGCCCTGGAAGACCGCCCCGATTCCACATTCATGTCTCTGTCCGGTTCGATGAGAAGATCGACGGCCCCCTACTGCTCGGGGCCGGGCGCTACCGAGGCTATGGATTGATGAGACCCGACACCACGCGCGAGAAATGACTCCCGTTGCTCTTCCCGACTTCGCCACCTGGTTCGAAGCACTCTGGGGACACCCTCCCTTTGCCTGGCAATCGCGCTTTGTCAGCGATGCGGCCGATGGGCGCTATCCGGGCTGGGTCACGCTGCCGACCGGACTAGGCAAGACCTCGACGCTCGATGCAGCCGTCTATCTGCTGGCCTCGCAGGCACACCTGCCTGCCAGCGAACGGACCGCACCAGTGCGCATCGTCTTTGCAGTGAACCGGCGTATCGTCGTGGACGAGGCCTTTCGCAGGGCACGCCGCATCGCCTCCCGGCTTGCACTTTCGTGCGGTCAACTCCGTGAAGAGGATGTGGAAGAAGAGGACCGACTGCCCAGGGAACGTTTGAATCTACTTCAGCCCGTGGCATCGGCCCTCCGCTCGCTCGCCGGAGAAGATGCGCCGCCGCTGGAGACCTATCCGCTGCGCGGCGCCACGTTCACTGACAGCGCCTGGGCCAGATCCCCCCTGCAACCGCTTGTCATCAGCACAACACTGGACCAATTGGGGTCCAGACTGCTTTTCCGGGGGTACGGCTGCAGCGAAGGTGCCCGTCCCACACATGCGGCATTGCTGGCCTACGATTCCTTGCTGATCCTCGACGAGGCCCACACCGCGGCAGCCTTTTCGGAGACGCTTGAGGCCGTCGCCTCGTGGCGCCGCGAAAGCGGTTCGGATTCTCTGCCGCTGCCTTTCCAATCCATCCAGCTCACCGCCACCCCGCCCGCCGGAGTCAGCAACCCTTTCCGCCTGCTGGAGGAGGAGAAGGATCAACCCGTGGTGAGGGACCGTCTCGCCAGCACCAAACCCACGAGCCTCTCCGAGGTCGTCGGTGCCAAGGGAAAACAAAGGCACAATAAACTGTCAGATCAGGTCGGTGGCTTGGTCGAAGCCTTCTTCAGCGATCACCACCAAGTCCGGCGAATCCTGGTCGCCGTCAACCGGGTGGACACCGCGCGAACTATCCGCGAGAGCCTTAAGATCAAGGACACTGCCGTGGAGATTCTAGTCGGGGGGATGCGCCCGTTGGATCGAGAACAACTCGTCGAAAAGCTCGTTTCCACCTACCAACTCCAGTCGTCGAGACCCGCGCCCGACGTGCCCAGGCTGGTGTTGGTCGCGACCCAATGCGTGGAGGTGGGAGCCGACCTTGATTTCGACGCACTGATCACCGAGCTGGCACCTCTCGATGCCCTTCGACAACGATTTGGACGACTCAACCGCTACGGTCGCGACATGGTCTCGCCCGCTGCCATCGTCGCGCCGGAAGAATCGCTGGCCACCGGCGCAAACAACCCCGATCCCATCTATGGCACATGCCTGCCCGTCGTATGGGCCTGGCTGAAACGGCATGAGCACGAGCTTGATTTTGGCACCACCGCCCTCGACCGCATCTTGCCAGCGGGCGATGCCATCGGCACCTTGCTTGCTCCCCATTCCTCTGCCCCTATTCTGTTGCCCACCCATCTTGACCTCTTGTGCCAGACCAGCCCCGCCCCCCACGTCGAACCCGACCCAGCTCTCTATATTCACGGGCCTGCCAGGGATTTTCCAACGGTGGAGGTCATCGTAAGACGGAACCTGTCCGATGCCGCAGTTGCCACACTGGAAGTCTTGCCACCGCTTTCCACGGAAGCGGCAACAGTATCGCTCTCTTACCTCAGGCATTGGCTGGCCGACGAAACCAACAAAGGGGATACGGATGCCCCCACGCTCTTTGAAGACAGGCTTACGAATACCAAAGCCGCCCTGCCCGATGCCTGGATCGTGCGTCCGGGATACATTGAGAAGCTCACTAGCATCTCTTTGTTGCGGAAAGGTGACAGGCTTGTCCTCTCCGATCAATGCGGCCGTATCGAACAACTGATTCTTGGATACGCCGAAACCGCTGCGGACCAGTGCGAAGCCGCCTATCTGATGGCGCGTGACAAGTCGCTGCTCGTACTCAACCGCTCGCAGATCGACAGATGGATCGGCCACGGCGACAGTTCCTTGCGCGAGGCCGTGTTCGCCCTCTTGGCACCAATTCAGCAAGCCGAATCAGAAAGAACTGAAGAGGGGGAGGAGGCACCCTTCTGCCTGCCGGAATGGAAGGCGGCTCTGCCGGAATTGATCAAGCTCTTCGCTGCAAATTGCGAAAGCTGCGTCTGGGATGGGGCTCGACGGGTATCTCCTGAAGACTGGCGCATTGATCCCCACCCCGAGGGGGGGATCATCGCCCGCAGCAAGAAGCGCGTCGGTCTATCGCCTTGGCCCCACACTCCGCCCGAGATCGGTGCACAAGGGGACTTTGGCGAGTGCGTTCCCCTCTCCGACCATCAGAAGCAAGTGGAGTCCATCGTGTCGGACACGGCAAAGCGCCTGGGACTGCCCACCTCCATGCACGAAGCCCTCGTTCTCGCCGCTCGCTACCACGACCTCGGCAAAGCTGATCCCCGGTTCCAGGCCTGGCTCCACGGTTGTGGGTATTGGAACGTGGTAGGCAAGCCCCTTGTCGCCAAAAGCAACTATCCGTCGAACAAGCGGCGGGATTACGCCCGGTCAGCCAACATCCCTGAAGCCTTCCGCCATGAACTGCTCAGTGCGCTCATGGTGGCCGACTCTGCCCTGGCGGCCCATCCGGAAGCCGACCTTCTTCTCCATCTCATTGCCAGCCATCACGGCCGTTGCCGGGGGGCCGCTCCAGTAGTGTTGGATGCGGATCCAGAGAACTTCGACGTCACCATCGAGGAGGAAATCATCGCCTACCGAGGCCGCTCTGCCCCCCTTGCCCATTTTGGCGAAGGCGTTCCGCGCCGCTTCTGGAAACTCACCCGCCGCTTCGGCTGGTGGGGGCTCGCCTATCTCGAAACCCTTCTCCGCCTCGCGGACCAACGGGCCAGCGCCTCCGACAACCCGCCACCTTCCTGACCCATGGCCAAGACGAAAATCACATCCCCTCCGGCTCCGGTCCGTGCATCCATCTCGAACGACAAGCCTTTCGTTTGTTCCGGGATACGCGAAGACAATCCCCGCGACTTTCTCGCCGCCCTCGGCCTCCTCCGCCTCCTGCACGAAAGCCATCCGAGAAATCGCGTCACCCTGGCATGGGACGACACCGGTAGCCCGGCGATCCGTGCGGACAACAGCTTGCCCGATGACTGCTTCGAAACCCTGACAAAACAACTCAAGGAGATAAACGAACGGGCATCACATCCCTTCGTTCACCACAAGGTCATCAAAGTTTCCTTAGACAGCTACCGCAGCGCCACAAGAGAATCACTGGATCTACGAACCCACGAATTCGCCCTAGCCCATCTGCCTGCCGCGCTATACGCCGCCTATGCCAGCCAGGTGCATGATGCGGAAACCGCAACCGCCAATCCCAGCCAGTTCTCCTTTTCCAATGGCCAAGCCGGGAAAGAACTTCTCCGCGACATCCGCGAGCTGATTCAGAAGGAGTTCAGCGCCCCGCTGCTCCTCGCGAACCTGAAGGGTCAGCCCGATTCGCTCCGCGATGCCAAGTCCTTCCGCTGGCATCCGGCGGAGTACCGTGCTGCCGCCTACCGTGCCCCAGATCCCGGCAGCAACGTCAAAGGAGATGTCATTCTCGACTACCCGTGTCTCAACTCGCTCGCCTTCTTCGGACTCACCTTCTACCCTGTCGTCGATCAGTTGCGGCGCGATTTCACAACAGGGTTTACTCGCCAAGCCACCCGTGTTGGATCCGCTGATCAGTTCACTTGGCCGATTTGGAAGGCTTCTCTGGACGCGGACGAGTTGCCTTCGCTCCTCCATCACCCCACCATTCACGAAAGTCCGGCTCGGGTTCACTCGTTGCAGGCCATGGGCTGCATCAGGCTATGGGCGAGCCGACGGTTTAGCGCAGACAAAAGCCTGTATTTCGCTCCGGCCACCCAGCTGCTTTGATCGACACCGCCGTCGCCCACGGAGAGCTTTTCGGGTTTCCTATCCCATCATGTCCGCCGACGACTACGCCTACCTCGATGACTCGCTGCCGGGCTTCCAGCGGGCGCGGCTGCTCGTGAAAGCACAGGGAGACTCCCTCGCCGCGCTTGGCTTCTGCGGAAGCAAGTTCGATTTCTACCGCTTCGCCAACCGCTTCCGCGTCGCCGTTTCGTTCCGAGGGATGGCGCTCGACGGGTTCAGCGAGGAGACCGCCGCAGGCTATGACGCTCTGACACGAGTCTTCTTCGTCTGGTCGTCCTTCGAGCGCTACGCCGACCTCGCCGGGGACCGTGCACCGTTCCGTGCGCTCTTCGCCCATCACCCACGCCGACACGTCCATGATCTCGCCACCCGCTGTCGCGCCCTCGATCCAGAGCAGCGACTCTGCGACTTTCTCGTCGAGCAGTCGCTGCTGCCCGTCCACGAGACCTATCTGCGACGCTACCGCGACGGGCACGACTTCTCGGTGCTGACCCTCGCCGCGTGCATCCGCCACATCTTTGCCCACGGCATACTGACGGCGCACCCCAACAGGCTACCTACGGCAAACCTTGTCGGAATCGGCGACAGCCTCGGCGCTTTCCTCATCCAGTTCGTTCGCGACGACTTTGCTCGCCGACTTTCCTTCGCGGAGGCATCCTCCGCGCCAGCTTGATCTTTAACCCGTCCCGATGGGCAACTCGCTTTCCAGCACACTTCCCGAAGATTGGGCCACGGTGGACATGGTCGCCCAATAGTAACTATTCAGCCCGAAAAAACGCTCGGACGCGAGAAAAAGCGCTTGTACTATG
>CALDKL010000424.1 GCA_937898895.1 uncultured Verrucomicrobiae bacterium
CCTCGCAAAGCTCCAGAAGCCGGTCTTCGCCCAATTCCGCGCCAATCCCGAGGCCTTCATCGCCGGTGCCATCCGCCTCATCAACGAACAGAAGGCGACGATGATCGTGAAACACCTCGCCTACGATCCCATCGACGAGCGCTACGATTCCATGATCTTCACCGTGGAGAAGAACAAGGAGGATTTCGCCAAGGCGTTTCGGGCCAAAAACCACGTCTACGATTACGTCTTCACCGACTCCAAGGGCGAGCGCGACTTCGTCGAGGAGCTGGACACAAGCGTCGAAGTCAAAGTCTACGCCAAGCTCCCGCGCGGCTTCGCCATCCCGACGCCGGTGGGCGACTACAATCCCGACTGGGCCATCGCCTTCGACACCGGCAAAGTCCGCCACGTCTACTTCATCGCCGAGACCAAAGGCAGTATGTCGAGCCTGGAACTCCGCGAGATCGAGAAGTCCAAGATCGAATGCGCCAAGAAGTTCTTCGCCAGGATCACGGACGAGCAGGTGAAATACGAGGTCGTGGACAGCTACACGAAGCTGATGACGCTGGTGAAGTGAGTTCAAAGCTGAAACAGGAACTCTCCTTCAGCGACTTACGCTTCGAAATGATCGGAAAGAATGGTGCGCGAAGAGGGATTCGAACCCCCGACCGCCTCGGTGTAAACGAGATGCTCTACCGCTGAGCTATTCGCGCGTCGCCGCTGGAGAACCTATCTCCCAATCGTCTGCGGGCAAGAGAAACCCTCCGGAGAGAAGAAGCATTCCAAATTTCCTCTGGAATTATCGGAACCCGCACTTGCGGGAAAGCCGGAAGTTTGAGACGGTTCCCGCCGTTCCGCTGAATTTCCCCCCTCCCCTACCTCCACCGCACCCGACTCCCGAGACCCACGCGACGATGAGCCAACGCCGTCCTTCCGCCACCACCCGCCCCGCTACGACCCGCAATCGCAAGCCGACTCCTCCGACGAAGAAGCCCGACGAGGGAAACTCGAACGAGGCCTGGACGGTGGAGGATGCGGCCGAGGCCTACGGCATCCAGCACTGGGGTGCAGGGTATTTCTCCATTTCCCGCCGCGGTGAGGTGGTCGTGGAAATGACCGACCGCACCACAGGCACCCCGCATTCCGTGAGTATCCCAAAGCTGCTCGAGGAACTCGACGAACGCGGCATCCGCCCTCCCCTGCTCCTGCGCTTTCCTCGTATCCTCGAACGGCGTATCGAGGAACTTTACCACGGCTTCGCCAAGGCGATCGCCGATGTCGAATACTCCGGCGACTACCGCGGTGTCTTCCCGATCAAGGTGAACCAGCAGCAGCAGGTCGCCGAGGAGGTCGCCGCCTATGGTCGCCGATTCCACTATGGATTCGAGGTGGGCAGCAAGCCGGAACTGATTGCAGCTCTCGCGTATCTGAAGGATCCCGAGGCTCTCCTCGTCTGCAACGGTTACAAGGATGAGGAGTTTATCGACCTCGCCCTTTATGGACAACTCATGGGACTGCGCGTCGTGCTCGTGCTCGAAATGCCGCACGAACTCGGCATCATCGAGGAGCGATCCGCCGCCCTCGGGGTGGAACCGGTCATCGGGGTGCGGGTAAAACTTTCCGCCGAAGGTGCCGGAAAGTGGGCGAAATCGGGCGGCGAGCGGAGTCCCTTCGGGCTCAACCTCGCTCAGCTCGTCCAGACGGTAGAGCGACTCCGCGAACGTGGCCGCCTCGGCTGGCTGCAAATGTTGCACTGTCACCAGGGTTCGCAGATCCCGGATCTCACGATCATCCGGCGCGCGATCGAGGAGACCGCACGAATCTACGCAGGGCTCGTGAACGAGGGGGCGCCGATGGGCCTGCTCAATCTCGGCGGAGGGCTCGCGGTCGACTACGACGGCTCGCGATCGACCCGTTCGACAAGCGCAAACTATTCGATCGAGGAATATTGCCACAGTCTCGTCGACGCGGTGAAGTGGGTTCTCGACGAAAGCGGAGTGAAGCACCCCACGCTCGTAACGGAATCGGGTCGGTCCATGGTCGCCCACTATTCGATGCTTGCGCTTGAGATCCTCGACGTCAATCGGTTTGAAAACCGCGAGGCCCTCAACGTGACGGAGGACGCGAGCGAGGCGCTGCTCGCCCTGGCCGAGGTGGCTGGCGGGATAAACGATGACAACCTCCTGGAATCCTTTGGCAAGGCAAACCGCTTCCGTGAGGAATTGCACGAGAACTTTCTCACCGGCGACATCGGGCTGCGCGAGCGGGCCGCCTGCGAGCAATGCTACTGGCGGGCGATGACGGATATCGCAACCCACACCCGCGAGCTTCGCTATGTGCCTGAGGAACTCCGCGATCTCTCCGGCCTTCTCGCCGATCAGTACTACGGGAATTTCAGCATCTTTCAATCCCTCGCCGACTCGTGGGCGATCGACTGCGCTTTTCCGGTGATGCCACTGCATCGCCTTGCGGAGCGTCCCACACGCCAGGGGGTGATCCACGATGTCACCTGCGATTGCGATGGCATGATCAAGAAATACGTTTCCAGTTCCGAGGTGCTCGAAGCCCTCCCGATCCACGAGACGAAGGACAACCAATCCTACTACCTCGGCATCTTCCTCGTCGGTGCCTACCAGGAGACGCTCAGCGATCTGCACAATCTCTTCGGCGACACCCATGCGGTGAGTGTCGACATCGAAAAGGGGCGCGTCCGATTCTCCCGGGAAGTCGAGGGAGATTCCGTCGCCGACGTGCTCACTTACGTCGAACACGATCCGAAGAAACTCATCGACCAGTTCCGCGAACTCGCCGAGGCGGCGATCCAGGAAGGGCTGATCACGGCGGTGCAACGCCGCAAGGCCCTGGAGGCCTATCGCGTGGGCATGGCGGGCTACACCTATTTCGAAAGCTGAATGATTCCCATGCGTGGTCCCGTCAGTCAGTTTCTCGAACATCACTACCGACATTTCAATGCCGCAGTGGTGATCGATGCGGCAAAAGGCTGGAGAGATTTGCTCGGCTCGGGAGGGCGCATGTTTTTTTCCATGGCCGGGGCGATGAGCACCGCCGAACTCGGCGTCTCCCTTGCGGAGATGATCCGCCAGGGAAAAGTCCACGGCATCTCCTGCACCGGAGCGAACCTGGAAGAAGATCTCTACAATCTCGTGGCGCACGACCATTACCGCCGTATCCCGAACTGGCGCGATCTCACCCCGGAACAGGAGCAGGCTCTCCTCGACGAGCATCTCAACCGAGTCACCGACACCTGTATTCCCGAGGAAGAGGCCTTCCGCCGCCTCGAGCATGTCATCCTGTCGGAATGGCAGGAAGCCGAGGCGGAGGGGCGGCGTCACTTTCCTCACGAATTTCTCTACCGCATCCTGCGCTCGGACAAGTTGGCGCACGAATACCAAATCAACCCGGTCGACAGTTGGCTCGTCGCGGCCTGCGAACGGGATCTCCCGATTTTCGTTCCAGGATGGGAGGACAGCACCTCGGCAAACATCTTTGCCTCGCACTGCCTGAAAGGGAACCTGAAGAGTCCTCATGTCGTCAAGACAGGGATCGAATACATGATGGAACTCGCCACCTGGTACCAGTCCTCCACGGCAGATTCGCCCCTGGGATTCTTCCAGATCGGAGGAGGCATCGCGGGTGATTTCCCCATCTGTGTCGTGCCGATGCTGCATCAGGATTTCGGGGCCGAAGAGGTGCCGCTCTGGTCCTACTTCTGCCAGATCAGCGATTCCACGACAAGCTACGGGAGCTACTCGGGTGCCGTGCCGAACGAAAAGATCACCTGGGGAAAACTCGGCATCGACACGCCGAAGTTCATCATCGAATCCGATGCTTCGATCGTGGCACCGCTCGTGTTTGCCTTGGTCCTCGGCTGGTAGCAACGGTCGATCCCAACCGTCGATCCCAACTGTAACTCCAAAGACCTTTCCTCCATGATTCACGCACTCATCGATACGACCCGGGTTGTCGGTTCCATCGAGTTGGACGGAGCCATTCATGAGGTTTGCGCCGAGGCGATCGGAAACCACAATCGTTCAGAGAACCTTCTTTCCGTCAATCTCCGCGCCTTCCTCCGATCGACCGCCCACGAACATCTCGGCGAGGTGGCCGCCCCCGACTGGCTTCCGTCAGAGGAGACTGTGACCGAGCATGTCGAAGCTGGCGAGGCCCACGAAATGGTCAACGACATCTTCTCGCTCTGGTGTCGCAAAGTGAGTGATGCGGTTCCCTGAGGGGACGGAGCGCCGGATCGTTCTGGCCTGCGCTTGGCCACCTGTCGTTTTTTCAAAGGAATTGGGGCGTTCCCCATCCCTCTCGTTGGCTGCGGTCGCTTTCCGGCCTACCCCCCCACCTTTACCACTTCCCTGTGGATCGCGCGTAATTGGGCCCGGCAAGCAATAATGGGACAGGCAAATAGAAGTTGATGGAAAATGAAGCGCAACTCTGTCGCGACTTGCATTCCTTCCGGACCCTCCAGCAAGACACTCGAACCTACCGATTTGTTCACCATTCAATTTGCCATGCTCATTGAAATCGGAAGATCGTTTTATCACGTCCCTCTTCCCCAGCCTGCGATTGGTCTGTAACGTGTGAACATTTCAGGCTACGTTCACGGAATGATACGTATTGGCATCGTTGGCTGTGGTCGCATTCTCGCCGCACACCTCGAAGGATATCGCATCCTGCGAGAAGCCGGAGTGGAGGGATTCGAGATCACGGCACTCTCCTCAAGGAAGGCGGAGGACGCACACAGCTACCTGAAACGAGGCGAAGGACCACCGCAACGAAAGGCCGTGTCCGCGATGCCTGGCGATCCGCTTTCGATCGGGGACCAGTATTTGTCCGACTTCCAACCACAGACCAAGGTCGAAGTCTTCACTGACTACCGTGAGATGATCGCTTCGGGTGTCGTCGACGCGGTCAACGACTTCACCGCCCACGGCCTGCACCATCAGGTCGCGGAAGTGGCATTTGCTCATCGCAAACATCTCCTCTCGCAGAAGCCCCTCGCTGTCTCCATGGAAGGTGCGAGGAGAATGTGCCAGGGTGCAGAGAAGGCGGGCGTCACTTTCGGTGTTTTTGAAAACCTTCGTTTCGTCCCTTGGGTAAGACATCAACACTGGGCCTTTTCTCCGGACGGACCGGCGGGCCGGGTGCAGATGGCGGCAATGGGAAATATCGGCACCTGGTGGGCACCGGATCTCGTCGTCGCAGAGACGCCGTGGCGTCACGCCCTCGCGGAAGGGGGTGGCATCGCCCTCGATCTCGGACCGCACTTTTTCGATCTCATCCGCTACATCTCCGGCAGCGAAATCGTGTCGGTGAGCGCACGCACACAGGTCGCCGAGCCGACCCGCTGGATCATGCGGGACGGAAAGCGCGTCGATCCCCTCCCCTGCGACGCCGATGATACCTTCCACGCCCATTTCGTGCTCGCCTCGGGAGCGACGGGCACCATGTTCGGGAGTTGGGGCGGACGCGGAGGAAATACCGTCGTCGGGGAGGGTGTCGTTTTTTATGGAACGAAAGGGACGATCACCGGTGACACCATCCGACTCGAGGGAGAGGCGACGCAGTCGCTCGCCGCCCTCTACGAGGCGCAGGCACCCGCTTCCGTGAAAGCGCGGCATTTTCCCCTCGGCCTGACCAATGATTTCGCCCTTGCTCAACTGGACTGGCTCCGCGCCATCGAGCATGGGGAACAACCCGAATGCAGCGGGGCCGAAGGTCTCCGCGACCTCGCCTGTGCGTATGCGATCGTCGAGTCGGCGATGGCGGGGCGCGAGGTCACCGTCTCCGAGATCGAGTCCGGGAATCTCCGATCCTATCAACGATCTATCGACGAGCGTTTCCGGCTTGTTCCCTGATGCGGGACACCCCGTCATCGCACGGTCGCTCCACGGAGCGGATTGGATCGACGGAGTCAGCGCACCGGAGCGAACGACCGAGCGGGGACCAATCTGAGGTAGCCGGATGTTCCATGAAGAGCCGTTCTCCCACAGGAGCATTTTCGTGCCCCCCCGACATGATCATGGAGTGGCGTTCATCAGGAGCGGGTTGGATGCTTGGCACCGATCGGTTGCAGAAACGTTGCATGCAATCCCGACAGGATTCCCCCCGGCCCACTCGATACATGAAGCCACGAATCATTCCCCTATCATGGATCGCCCTGTTCGGCGCTCTTGCGATCTCCCTGACATTCGCCCAGGAGCCCGGCGCGCGGCCGGGGCCGGAGGATCGGACCTCGGCCATCCGCGGCTGCTTCGGCACCTACGCGGGAGTGTCGCGCCAGAAAGATCGGCGCGTGGATGTGGCGCGGCTGGTGAAGGAGTTGGCCGAGCTGAAGGCGGACTCTTACAACTGGCTGATCCACGACCGGGCCACGGACTGGGAGGACTTGAAGCTTTTCCTGCCGCAGGCACGGACAAACCACATCCGCGTGTGGGTCACCCTGGTGCCGCCTTCGGAGTCACCGCCGAACAACAAGATGTTCTCCGAGCCCTTCCGGCTCGACTACGAACGCTGGGCGGTGGAAATCGCCAAACTCAGCGTCGCGGAAAAAAACCTCGTCGCGTGGAGCATCGACGACTTCACCCACAATCTGAAATTCTACACGCCGGAGAAACTGCGCGGCATCGTCGCGGGGGCGCGGGCGATCAATCCGCATCTCGCCTTTGTCCCGTGCTGCTATTTCTCAGGCATCCGACCGAAGTTCATCGCCGAGTGCCGCGACAGCCTCGACGGCATCCTCTTTCCCTACCGTTCGGAGTCGGGGAAGATCGGCCTCACCGACGCCTCGCTCGTCGCGGCGGAGGTGGAGAAAATCCGCGCCCTTGTCGGGCCATCGCTGCCCGTGATCGTGGATGTCTATGCCAGCCGACACAGTTCCCTGGGCGATTCGACACCCGAGTATGTGCGCGAGGTGATGACCGCGGCACGGCAATCCGCCGATGGCGTGATGATCTACTGCCACCAGAATCCGATCGCGCAGGCGGAGAAATTCGGAGTCATCAAAGAGCTGTTCGGAGCATGGTCCACCGGAAAGTCGGCGGAGGCGTCCCCGGCGCAGCCGCAACAGTAGCAGCCTCACAAACCCACCCCGAGAAGCTGTCCGCAAGATGAGCTTCCAAAACCCCTCTCCCCTCCGAATCTAACCAAACTCAAACCCTGCGCATCGAGTCCCTACATTTGCGGGAAGATTCCACTCCCCGTTTCCCATGTCCACTCGACCGATTCTCCTTCTGCTGGCCCTTTCCGCCAGTCTTGCCGCCGCTCAGGAAACGCCCGCCGTGGTGCCTTTCGCGAAGCTGCGCGGGGCCATGACGCAGAAGGTCATCCTGGGAAAGCTGCGGGTATTTTATGAAACGAGCGGACCTCATGCCGTCAGCGCCGAGGATGCGAACGGCAATGGCGTGCCGGACCATCCGGAAGATGTCGCGGCGCAGGCCATGGGTGCCTGGCAGCTCTGGACGTGCCTGGGTTTCGCCGATCCGTTGCAGACCCCTCGTTATGCGGGCGCGGCCTGGATCGATGTGCATCTACTGAGCAAGGAGACGATCAAAACGAACGGCGTGGCGTATGATGAACTCCAGCATTTCTCTCGGCCTGGGGACGCCGAAGGCACGACGAGCCTGTGCTTTGACGTGGCCACCTCGGTGAAGGCCCCTGCAAATCTCACCCCGGCGCACGAGATGTTCCATCTCCTGCAAAACTGCGTCTGTTTTTTCAAGAACCGCTGGTTTACCGAAGGCACGGCGCGCTGGTCGGAAAAGGCTCTCGGCAAAGGAGGCCTGCCCGAGGGCATCCGTCGCACGGTCTGGCCGCCCGAGCCTGCGGCGATGGAGGCGATCTTTGCCGGTGCCTACGACACGGCGGCCACCTACTGGGGACCCCTGCTCGCCTCAGACGACGAGATCGGCACCCTGCCGGAGGAAAGGCTGCCGCGTTCCTTGCTCGACGCGCACTACGCGAACGGCGAGCCCGTGCTCAAGGATCGCCAGCTCACCGGCTGGGAGCTGATTCGCGAGATCCTCACCGCGCTCGATGCGGAGGATGACCTCGTCTTTCGCGAGCGAAAGCTTGATCGTTGGTCCGAGGTGGAGCAACGATCCGATGCAAACAACGCCATCCTTCACCGCGTCGTGCAGGAGGTGATGGCGAAGCGACATGCCGGAACCCGCTGAGACTCTGTTTCCATGAAGATTGCCCTGCTCATTGCCCTCCTGTTCTCTGCCGCCGGTCTCTCCGCAGACGCGGCGGAGCCGTTCGACCTCGTCATTGCGAACGGTCGTGTCATGGACCCCGCGAGCGGTCTCGATGCGCCGAGGCACCTCGGCGTGCGCGGAGGAAAAATCGCCGCCATCTCCGAAACACCCCTCGAGGGCTCTGTGGTGGTGAACGTGCACGGCAGTGTGGTCGCGCCGGGTTTCATCGACCTGCATGCCCACGGTCAGACGACGGCGGACTTGCAGATCAAGGCTCAGGACGGAGTGACGACCGCTCTCGAGCTGGAGAGCGGTGTCAGTCCGGTGTCCTCGTGGTATGCCTCGCGGGAGGGAAAAGCACCCGTCCACTACGGAGCCACCGTGGGACACATTCCGGCACGGTTCGCAGCCTTTCATCCGGAGCTGAAAAAAGCTCCGCCATCCCTGCTCCGCGCCGGCATGACCCAACTGGGCCCCAATCCGGCCGGAGCCAACCAGGCCGCAGGCGAGATCGAGATGCAGCGCCTTCTCGAGGGCTTGGGCGAGGGCCTGGAGGAAGGTGCCCTTGGCATCGGCGTGGGCATCAACTACACACCCGGTGCCACGCCGGAGGAGATCGAGCAGGTCTTTCGTCTCGCGGCGGAGCGAAAAGTGCCGGTCTTTGTCCATACCCGCGCCTTCGGCATCGCCGCGATCCGGGAGGCGATCGACACCGCGCGAAAAACCCGCGCCTCGCTGCACACCGTCCACATCGGCAGCAGCGGGCTCTCCGACGTGCCGGAAGCCCTGCAACGGATCGATGCGGCCCGTGCCGAGGGTCTGGACATCACCACCGAGGTCTATCCCTACACGGCAGCATCGACGCGGCTGGAATCCGCGATGTTCAATCCCGGCTGGCAGGAGAATCTCAGGATCAGCTACGGCGACCTCGTCTGGCCCGCCACCGGGGAACGACTCACCGAGGCGAGCTTCGAGAGCTATCGAAAGACCGGCGGCTGGGTCATCATGCACATGATGCAGGATGCACCGGTGGAAATGGCCATTGCCCATCCGGGCGTGATGATCGCCAGTGACGGTGTTCCCTTCGTGGATGGGAAAGGCCACCCGCGCGGCGCGGGCACCTACGCTCGCGTGCTCGGCCATTACGTGCGGGAAAAAAAGCTCCTGCCGCTGATGGAGGCGCTCGCCAAAATGACGATCCTTCCCGCGCGAAGGATGGAAGGGCATGTGCCCGCGATGCGAAACAAGGGCCGCATCGCCATCGGCGCGGACGCGGACCTCACGGTCTTCGATCCGGCGACGATCATCGACCGCGCCACCTTTGAGGCTCCCACCACACCTTCTGCGGGCATCTCCCAGGTCATCGTGGGCGGAGAATTCATCGTGCGCGACGGCACCCTGCTCAAGGAAGCTCGCCCCGGTCGCCCTGTGAGAATTTCCCGATGAAACCACCCCTCCTCGCCCTCGCCCTCTCTCTCGCCCTCGTGCCGGTCATGGCACAGGATCGCGTCGTGCTCGTGCTGCATGGCGGCGCGGGCGTGCGACGCGCGGATCTGACCGAGGAAAAGGAGGAGCGCGCCCGCGCCGTGCTGCAGAAGGCGTTGCAGGCCGGATACGCCGCCCGGCAACGTGGCGGATCGAGCCTGGACGCGGTGGAGGCGGCCATCGTCGTGCTCGAGGATGCGCCCGAGTTCAACGCGGGGCGCGGTTCCGTGTTGAACGCCGAAGGCATCGTGGAGATGGATGCGTCGATCATGAATGGCGCGGATCGAAAGGCGGGCGCGGTGGCCGCCGTCACCCGCGTGCGCAATCCCATCCGCCTCGCCCGCCTCGTGATGACGGACACGCCGCATGTGCTGCTCATCGCGGACGGGGCGCTCGCCCTCGCCCGGGAAAAGGCGCTGCCCCTGGAGGAACCTTCCTGGTTTGTCACCCCCGCGCAGCAGGAGCGACTCGAACGTGCGAAGAAGGTGAAGCCGAAATCCGCCGCACACATTCCCCTCACCGATTTCACCTTCCACATCGGCACGGTGGGAGCGGTGGCCCTGGATGGACAAGGCCACCTCGCGGCCGGCACCTCCACCGGAGGCCTCGTCAACAAACGACCTGGCCGGGTCGGCGACTCCCCCATCATCGGCGCGGGCACCTATGCCGAGGATGGCGTGTGCGCCGTGTCCTGCACCGGGCACGGCGAGTCTTTCATCCGCAACGTCGTCGCGCACGAAGTCGCCGCGCGGATGAAACACGGCAAAGCCACCTTGCCGGAGGCGGCCCATGCCGTGATCCACGAACAATTGCAGGCTCAGGGCGGCAGCGGCGGCCTCATCGCGCTGGATGCCCATGGTGTCATGACCGCCCCCTTCAACACCGAAGGCATGTTTCACGCCTGGATCACCGAATCCGGCGAGCCGCAGGTGGCTATTTTTCGCAAGGATCCCGACAAGTGAATCGTGGAAGAAACGGCATGGGCCGAAGAAGCGGAAATCCTTCCGTTTCTCGAAGGATTTTTTTCCCATTCTCCGTCCTCCGGGCTAAGCTCCGAGCATGTTCTGGCTGCGCTGGTTCTTCTTCTCGTTGCCGCTCTGGCTGGGCTTTGGAGGAGCCTGGCTCTTCCGCACGGTGTCGGAGTTTCAATTGACGCGTGAATCCGACGCTCTCGTTCACGCAATCAACCGCCCCGTCGGTTACGTCAGCCCGCTCGCCCCGGCAGACGGGATCGAGGGAGAGATCGCGGGCCTTCTCTTCGAACCGCTCCTGCGTCGCGACGAGCAACTGAATCTCCGTCCGAATCTGCTCGAGCGATGGACTTCGCGCACCGTCGTCACGATCCGTTGCGAGAGCGAAGAGGCCGCCGGAGAGGCGGAGGCAAGAATCCTCGCCGATGAGACCCCGCTGCGAGGCCCCCGACCGATCGCCCTGGAGCGCACCGGACCCGTGATCGTCGCAGCCTTCGAAGGGATGGGGCCGGATCTCGCAAAGCCCCTGCTCGATGCGCTCCCGAAGGATCTTCTCGGCGATTATTTGCTTGTCAGGGTACGGGCCGATCACTCGGTCGAGAAACTGGTGAATGCCTGGCTCGAGGGCTCTCTCGAGAAAGGGCAGGTGCGCATGCTCGAAAGCAACGGGGATCGCGAGGTCTCGCTCTTTGTCCAGGGCGAAACCGACCGACTCCTCGCCGATCTGCGCCTCTACCTCGGATCGAATCCCGCGACCCATCCCGTCCTCGAGGAGGTGGGGAAACGATGTCACACCTCCACCAGCGAAATGCTCCTCGACCTGCGACCGGGAGTGACCTGGCACGACGGCACGCCCTTCACCAGTTCCGATGTCGTGTTCTCCTACGAGACCCTCACGGCACCCGACTCCCCACTGCCGCTCGCAGAGAATTTTCGTTTCGTCGAAACCCTCGAGGCTCTCTCGCCCCTCCGGCTCCGCCTGCGCTGCCGGAGTCTTCCCGGAACGATGCTGGAGAGCTGGGAAAAATTGCCCCTGCTCCCCGCCCATCTGCTTTCCCGACCGAAGGGACCCGAAGCGGCCGCCGCCTCCGCTCAATACCTCGAACAACCTATTGGCCTGGGTCCGTACCGGCTGGATCGACGGCGCTCCGACGGAGGCATCGAGTTGGTCCCCCATGTCGGCTATCACCTCGGAAGCCCTCCGGAACCCCGCCTGCGATACCGGCGCTTTCACTCGCTGGAGTCGGTCCTGCTCGCCCTGCGCTCGGGCACCCTCGACGTGATCGAGCCCGATGAACGATTCACCGACTGGAGCGAACGCAATCCCGGCACGGTGGAAACCCTCCGCGATGTCGCCCGATTTCAGCATCTCGTCGTCTGGAACCTCGCGCATCCGCCCTTCGACCGTATCGAGGTGCGCACCGCGCTCGCACGTGCCGCCAATCCGGGCGAGCTGCTCGGCGATCGCACGACGGAATTTGAAGTGCCGGTGACCAGCCTGTTTTTTCCCTCCGCGCCCTTTGTGGCCGAGCCCTTTCTCCTCCCTCTCCACGATCCGAGAGGGGCCGGAACCTTGCTCGATGACATCGGCTTTGCACTCGACGAAACGAGCAGCCTGCGCAGGAATGCGGCGGGCCAACCCCTCGCCTTCTCCCTCGCGGTCAATGCCGCCAATGCCGAACATCTCCGCCTCGCCCGGGGTCTCGCCGAGCAATGGGCAGCGGTCGGTATCGAGGCTCACATTGAAGCACTGCCCTGGGAAGAACTTGTCACGAAGCGACTCCCCCGGCGCGAGTTCGATGCCGTCCTCCTGAGCTGGGAACTGCCGTTGAGCAGGGATTGCCGCGAACTCTGGCATTCCGCCCAGGCCGGACCCGGCGGAGGGAATCTCAGCGGCCTGCACGACGCCGAGGTGGATGCGATCCTCGACCGCTTGCGCGAAGATTCCGATCCGGTAAAGATCACCGAAAGCACGGCCGCACTCCATCGTGCCCTCGCTCGTTTGCAGCCCGCGCTGTTTCTCTGCGACAGCGGACGCATCGTCACCCTCCGGAAAGGTGCGATCACAATGCGCCCGCCAGGGGCCGCCTCCTCACAGCCGCTCTCGGTGGGCAAAGGCGGTTTGCGAGAAACACGGCCCTGGTGGGTGAAAACGGTGGCAACCGTTCCCTGATTCATGATCCGGCATATTCTCCAGCGCCTTCTCGTGGCCACGATCCGCTTCCTCGCGGCGGGCATGGGATTGCTCGTGCTCATGGAGTTTTCCTTCCTCGTTCTCGCTGGCAGCAAAGTCCACCTCTGGGATGCCACCGCCTGGGGAGCCGTGCCTGTGGAACTCTCCCCGCGTCCTCTCGACTGGAGCGAACTGTTGCGCCTGCGCGGTGAAGCGACCGCACGGATTCTCCTCCTCGCCGTGCCCGGAAGCCTGCTCATCGGATACAGTTGGGGCATTCCCGGTGCCAGGTTGCGACGCCAGCGTGCCGCGACTCTGCTCGCCGCGCCCTTCGCAGCGTTGGCCTGTGTCCCGGGGTTCTGGTTCGTCGGACTGGTGGCCATCTATTCGTATTTTCACTGGCATAGACCGGGTTTCGCAAACGAACTCGTCGTCGAACGCGGGCCCGATCTGCTCACCTGGTGGCATGCCGCCGTCGTCGCCCTCCCCGCTCTCGTCGGGGCAGCGGCGTGGCAGATCCGTGCTGTGGCGGCCGTGCTCGAGCGCGAGGTCGCTCGGCCCTGGGTGCGGGGCGCCTTCATCGCAGGTGCCAACGACGAGGAGATCTTTTATCGCCGTGCCCTGCGCCGCTCCCTTGTCCCTTTGCTCGATCTTTCGGATCGCGCCATCCCCGTCTTGTTGGGATCTCTCGTTGTGCTCGAACCCGCCTTCCGCTATCCCGGCATCGGCTCGCTCCTCGTCGAATCGATCCGCCTGGGCAGTTATCCCGGGATTTTTTTCGCATCCCTCTTCCTCACCGCCCTGACCACGATCGCTACGCTCATGCGTGAAGTGCTTTCCCCTCCGACTCTCTCCGCATGAACCGCCGCCAGTCAAAAACGACACGCGCCGTGCGTAGTGCCGTCGTCCGGATCTGGCAGATGCGGAAAGCCTTCCTCCTGTCGATTCCATACTTCCTCCTGCTCGGTTGGCTCTATTCGGGAGGTGTCGAGGGCGACATCCGGCCCGGCGAACTTTACGGGGCACGCGAGATTCCGGAATGGAAGGCCCCGGACCGCGAGCACTGGTTCGGCACCGGACCCAACGGCGTCGATCTCTTCGAACTCAGCCGTCACGCCATGGCGATCTCGGTCTCCGCCGCCGTCGTGGCCGTGTCACTCGGCATCGGACTCGCCGCGCTCCTCACGAGCTTGTTTGTCTTCGACCTGAATGAGGGGCGATTCGACTGGCTCGGGCGTGTCACACGAGTCAGCAGGCTCGTCCCTGGCATGGTGGTGCTCGTGCTCTTCACCGGCATCTCCGGAGGCAGCCTCCTGCTCGCCATCGCCGGAATCGCCGGAGTGGTCGCTCTCCACTTTGCCCCCGTGCTCGCCCGATGGTTCCAGGAAGGCGAAGAGGGATTCGACATCGTCGCGGCCCGCGTTCTCGGATTGTCGCGCCAGGAAATCCTCCGGAGCCGCGTGTTGCCCTCGGTGTTGCGGCGACTGCCCGGTGTCTTCGCCACCTTCGTCCCTGTCGCCGTCCTTGCGGAAATGTCGCTCTCCTTCCTCGGCTTCACCGGCGAACGCCTCAGTGTCGGACTCATGGTCGCACACGGCCAGGCCTACCTCATCGAAGCACCATGGATGGCGGTGTATCCCGGCGTCTTCGCCACCGGAGTCGTTCTCGCGCTCTCGCTTCTCGGCTGGCGAGTCTCCACCGCGCTCCGCACCGGACCTCTCCCGCGTGTTCTTTGAAGATCCTGACATGGACACCCACCCGACAGCCCTGCTCGAAGTGAATGATCTCACCGCAGAAGTTCCCGGTGCGCTCGGCGAACGCCAGATCGGTCTGCGCCGAGTCTCGCTCGCGCTTTCGCCCGGCGAGATCCTCGTGCTCGCGGGCGAATCGGGCAGTGGAAAATCCCTGCTTGTGCGCCTCGCTGCCGGCATCGCCGATCCCCGCGTGAAGATTCTCGGGGGCTCTCTCCGCGTCTGCGGCGAAGTCTTCCCGGGAAGACGCGGAAATCGTCTTTCCTCTCTGCGCCGAGGCCCAATCACCGTGGCCGCAAACACTGCGGCAGCGCCTCCCGATCCCGGACAAACCGTACGCCAGTGGTTGCGCGACGTGCGCCGACTCGCCCGCCGGAAAACGAGCGAACGCGACTGGGGAGACGTCTTTTTCCATGCCGGGATCCTCGAACCCGAAGCCCTCCTCCCCCGCGCCCTCACCGAAATCTCCCCGCTCGAACGCGCTCGCCTCGCCGTGGTCCGCGCCCTTCTCCTCGATTCGTGTCTGCTCATCTCCGAAGAGGTCGCCGCTGATCTCGACCCGCTCGCCGAGGATGCCTGGCACGACCTGCTCGGGCGACTGCGCCGCGAGTCCGGCATGGCCGTTCTCCTCACCTCCGGGTCACTTCGCGGGGTGGAGCGATTCGCGGACCGCGTCGCCCTTTTTTTTGAAGGCGGCATCCTCGAAAGCGGACCGCCCGAAACGATCCTAACGAACCCACAATTTGCGTATACCCGCGAATTCCGGTCCTGTTCTCCGCGTCTCACCACAACGCCGCACGATCTCCCGACAATCTCGCGAAAGGCGGTGCGCGAGGCCGAAGACTTCGTCCATCAATCCGCCACCTCCCTTCAGGATGCCGGAACCGTCACCGGATAGTCGAGCAGGGGTGCCGAGAGGGGCGAGAGGGATTCTCGATTCACCTTGTCCCCGTCGCCGGACCGTCTCAGGAGCGCTGCAAATCCGCCCGCTCCTCCGGAGCCATGCGGGTAGACCCGGTAACACGGCCAGTCCACCAGCGACGAACGAAACTCCGCGAGATGGACGACCTCCCGGACGTCAAAATCTCCACGCACATCGAGCAACTTGGTGATGACTCCTTCATTTTCCCGCTGGCTGAACGTGCAGGTCGTGTAGAGGAGAAACCCGCCTGGCCGCACCGTCTCTGCCGCAGCCGCGAGGATGCGCGATTGGCGGCGCGCATTCCCCTTCACCGTCGAGGGGTGAAAACAGCCCGGGTTTTCGATTCCCTTGGCGAGCAGCGACTGCCCCGAACAGGGCGCGTCAACGAGACACAGGTCGAATCCCCCCGGCGCGAGCCTCGCGATTTCTTCCGGGTCGAGGCGTTGCGTGTACGCCGACGCGATGCGGCAACGCGAGAGATTGTGGCGCAACATGCCGAGGCGTTTCCCTTCCACCTCGTTCGCGAGAATCAGTCCCGGCGTCAGCAGCACTGAAGCGAGAATGGATTTTCCGCCGGGAGCGGCGCAGAGGTCGAGCACGCGGGGCGAGTCGGGCAGCCATGCTCGGGCCGCGATCATGGCGGAACCCGTGATGACCGAGGAAAGATCGAGCGAATAGATCTCGCCGCTTTCGTACGCAGCGGTCAACCCGACTTTCACTCCGGGCCTCAGGACCTCGATCCTCTCCGGCAACCAAGAGGGTAGGGTCGCGCGATCAACCGTGTCGAGTCCACCGCTGCGGCGAGTTCCCGTCCAGACAATGGCGTTTCCGCGCGGCACCGGATCCAGGAGAGCCTGGAGAAACGCCCCCTGCTCTCCCTCCGATCCGGGGAACAGCCCCCCGGCCGCTTTTTTCATCAGATTCGTTGCTTCCGTCATACCCGCTTCTCCGCACTGGACTTCGCGCCGTTATCGTCTATCGGAAACTCTCCCACTCCCACGGCCCATGATCACCGAAGCATCCATTCGGGAAAAGCTCAAGCAAGTCCCCTATCCCGGTTTCAGTCGCGACATCATTTCTTTTGGTCTCGTCAAACGCATCGTTGTCAGCGGCAGCGATGTCACCGTGCTCGTCAGTCTCGCGACCCGCGATCCCGCCGTTCCGCGGGCGATCCATCAGGGCATCGAAGAGGCACTGAAATCGCTCCAGGGCATAGGCAAGATCGCGATCGACTTCGACCTGACCGATCCCCCGGAACCCGTCGCGAACAATCCCGCCGCAGCCCAGACCTCGATCCCCGGCGTGAAGCGAGTCATCGCCGTGGCCAGTGGCAAAGGAGGCGTCGGCAAATCGACCGTTTCGACCAATCTCGCGATTGCCCTGAGCCGCACCGGAGCAAGGGTCGGTCTCTGCGATTGCGACCTCTACGGCCCGAGCATTGCGCTCATGCTCGGGGCAACCGACCGCCAACCGATGGCCACCGAACAAAATGAGATCATCCCCATTGAGGTTCATGGCATCAAGGCCATCTCGATGGGTTTTCTCCTCGACGAAGATTCTCCGGTGATCGTGCGGGGTCCGCTCGCAACCCGCTACACCCAACAGTTCCTGCGCCAGTGTCTCTGGGGTGAACTCGACTACCTCATCCTCGACCTGCCTCCGGGCACGGGCGATATCCAACTCACCATCGTGCAGACCGTCGCCCTGAGCGGAAGCCTCATCGTCACCACACCGCAGGAAGTCGCTCTCATCGACGCCCGGAAGGCCGCAGCCATGTTCCGAAAAGTGAACGTGCCCATCACCGGTCTCGTCGAAAACATGTCCTGGTTCGAATGCGACCATGGCACGAAGTATCCCATCTTCGGAGAAGGCGGAGGGGCTCGCGAAGCCGGACGCCTCGGCGTGCCGCTCCTTGCGCAAATCCCGATCAATATCGCGACGCGAGATCGCGCCGATCTCGGCGATCCGATTGCCACGCTCGACCCGGCCACTCATGCCATCTCGGCAGCCTTCGCCGAGTTGGCACGAAGAGTGATCACCGCCGTGGGCTGAGTCGTGGATCGCTGCGGGAACCGCCGCCGATCAAATCTCATTCGGAGGTGGGCTGCCGATCCTGGGCACGCGGATTTTTTCACGGCACTTCATCCACCGTCTCATCGCGCTGGTAGATCGGGAGCTGGCGATAGGGCACAGTGAAGGAGAGCACCATCATCGCCGTGCCGTATGTGCCGCCGTTGCGGCCATTCGACCAGGAGCCGTTCGCCTGCTGCTTGGGCAGATACTCCTGATACATCCAGTCGGCATATTGCGCCCAGTGTTTGCCGCCGAGCTGGAACATGGCCTGGGCATTGTAGTAGTTGGCGTAGTACTCGTGCGCGTTGTTGATGATCTGCTGGCGCACCTTGAAAATGTATTCTCCCGATCGCGGGAGCGATTCCTCGCTGTGGCGACCACAGAGGGCGAGGCAGAGGAGACCGCAGCCGGTGAGGGTTTCAGAATGTCCCCACGGATCGGTGTATCCGAAGCGTCCTTCCTTCCGGCCGTGATTGCGCAGGACGTAGGCGACGGCCTTTTCGATAGCCGCATCGGGGACCTGGGCACCGTTGAGCTTGGCCGAACGCAGGGCCATGAGCGCCCATCCGCTGCAGGAGAGATCGGAGTCGCGCGAATCGGGCTTGTAGCGCCAACCGCCGTCGTGGCTCTCGTTCTTTGCCACAGCCTGGGCTTCGAGAATGAGCCGGGTGGCCTTGCCGAGGATCGGATCGATGCGCTCCTGCATCTCCGGGTCAACCATGCCGCTGCATTCGGAAAGAAAAAGGGTCGCAATGTTGTGGGCATACATCAGCCCGTGTCCCGAGTCCCCTTTGTCGAGCAGGCCATTACTGCGCTGGCTCTCGAGGACGTAGCCCAGGCAGCGGTCGATGGTTTCCGAGTGCTCGCCATAGCCGGGCGTGTATCCGGCCGAGAGATAGGACATGCCAACTAGGGAGACGATGCCGACGGAACGTCCGTAGGAATCGCTGTAGGTGCCATCCGCCGACTGGTTCGTGGCGAGGTATCGCAGTGCCTTTTCCACCGCCGCCTCGATCGCGGGCTGGTGCTTTTGGAAAACGGATTGGGAAGTCGTCTCCTGTGCGATGGAGGGCAGCGTCGAAAGCAAAACAAAGAAAAGGGAAAGGGTTGTTTTCATGCCGCGCGTATCACTTTCCTTTGCCCGCCTCCTTCGCAATGACCTGGAAATAGCGGCCGACCAGCTCACGGTACTCGGCAGGGAGATCGGTTTCGATGGCCGAGGCATTGCCCCCGGTGAGAGCCCCTCGGAAGCGCGCCCAATCCTCGGCGCTGATGCCGAGGCGGGAGAGTTCCGGTGGGATTCCGCTGCCGTTCATGTCGGCGGTCTTCTTGCCCGTCTCGTTGAGATCGAGCGAGTCGGGTTCACCGGTGAGTTTTTCGTCCGGCTGCTGGCCGGGCGGAGCGTTCGGATCGGGCTGGGACTGACCGGGTTGGCCGCCGAGCTTTTGCATGGCAGACTGCGCGAGCTGCGAGAGGGAATTTGCGGCTTGCTGTGCCTGCTGCGAAGCTTGCTGTGCATTCTGCGACTGTGAGGATCGGGACACGTCGTCAAATCCCCTGGCGAGATCTTCGCTGTTGGTGAGGCGTTCGTCCATGTCGGAAGGCTGGAGTCCCTCGAGGGTCTGGCCGATCGTCTCGGAGGATCTCGCAAAGGCTCTGGCCGCCTGGGAAAGGGCTTCGGCGGACTGCTGCTGATCGGATTGTCCCTGCTGCATTGCGGCACGAGCCTGTTGCGCAAGTTGCCCTTCGGCGACCTCGCCTTTCTGCCGAGCCTGAGCCTGCTGTTCCTGGGCACGGGCGAGCTGTTGGGCGGACTGGGCAGCTTCCTGCTCTCCGCGTTCGAGAGACTGCGCCGCCTCGCGCGAACGAGACGCGGCTTGCTGTTGCTGCAGGTTCCGCAGGGAATTCTGCGTCCCGGCAGCTCGGCTCTCGAGGGCGGCGGCATCGGCCTGCAGCATCGTCTCCATCTGCGCGAGGGCCTCCTGGAGACGACCTTCCTTCACCGCTTCGATCTGTTCGGCGATGGCCTCCTGGCGCCCGGCCAATTCGGACGAGCGGGGCGGCGCGGAAGAGGGTGCGGGATTCGCCGAGGGTTCAGAACTCGCGGGGTCGTTCGGTGTGTCGGAAGATTCCGACGCGGCAGCGGCCCGGGTCGGCGTTTCCCTGTTTGCGGCCGCCTCCTGAGTCGCAGCCTCGGCGAGCGTTTTGCTTGCTTCTCCGGCGGCTTCACTGGCGGTATCCAACTCACTTTTCTCGAGACGTTCGGCGGCTTCCCCGGCTTCCTTTGCGGCCTGACGGAGTGCTTCGGCGGCCTTGGCCTGAGCCTCAGTCCGGGCAGCCGCAGGATCCGCTGTTGGCGACGTGGACGAGTTCGGAGAAGGGTCGGACGGAGTTTGCTCTGACGGCGACTTAGCCTGAGCCTGAGCCGACGTTGGATTTGCCTCGGGTGCCGACGGTGCTGATTCCTCCTGCGCGGCCTTCGCCGCCTGCGCTTCCGCCGCAGCGGACCTGGCCTGATCGGCGAGTTCGGATTGCATCTGGGCGAGTTGCTCGATGAGGGCTTTGCGCAGGGCTTGCTCCTGATTTTCATTCTTGTCGGTCGCCTCGCGGCTCGCGTCGCGCAGTTGTTCCTGCTCCCTGGCGAGGGCACTCGCCTCTTCCGCGAGCTGGTCGGTCCGGGCTCGTTGTTGCTCGAGCGCCTCGGCGAGGGCAGCGGCGTTCTCCTTCAACATCTCGCCGAGTTGCTGCTCGACCCGGTTCTGCTCGGCCTGGAACTGCTGCGCCTCGCGCTGCTGTTGTTGGTCGAATTGTTGCATCGCCTGCTGCCGCGCCTGGTCATTGGGGGCGGATTGGGCAGCCTGGACGGCGGCGGCTCGCTCCTGCTCGGCTCGCTGTTGCCAATCCCCCGCCTTCATGGCGAGTTCCTGCT
>CALDKL010000425.1 GCA_937898895.1 uncultured Verrucomicrobiae bacterium
CTCACCATGAGTTTTCCCGCCTGCAAACACCGCAAACCGAAAGCCAAGAACTCTCGCCGGGACGGTCTCTCCTGGCTCGCTGCGGAACCCTATCGGGTCTTCTTTGCAAGCGGAGCTCTCTGGAGCCTGATCGGGGTGTCGCTGTGGCCGCTTTTCTACGCCCAGCGCCTGTCCTGGTCCCCGAACCTCGTCCACTCCCGCCTCATGATCGAGGCTTTCGCCGGAGCCTTTGTGGTGGGTTTTCTCGGCACGGCGGGCCCGCGGATGGCCACCGCCCCCAGGCTCACTCCCGCCGAGCTGCTCTGGCTCTTTGGACTGCACCAGGCGAGTGCGATCTGCCACCTGCGACAGCAACTTGTTTGGGGCGACGCCTGTTTTGCAGCACTCCTGGGCTCCCTTCTCCTCTGCCTCCTCATCCGGGTCGCGAAATTCCGCAAGGACCCCCCTCCTCCTCAGATGCTCCTGGCACTGGCAGGACTGATCTGCGGACTCTCCGGCGCGATCCTTCACGCCACCGGAGCAAGCCTGCGCGGCCCCCAGATCTTCCGTCTCTCCAATCTCCTCCTCGATCAGGGGCTCCTCCTCCCGCCGATCCTGGGGATCGGTTCCTTTGTCTTTCCGCGGATGCTTGGCGGTGAATTCGGAGAGCCGAAGACGGCGGCACAGACTCGGACAAAACTGCTCCGCGCCCTTGCCGCCGCCCTGCTCCTCATCGGAAGCTTTTTCCTCGAAGCCTTCGGATGGGTCATGCTCGGATATGCGATTCGGGCATTCGTGGCGGCCGGATACCTCCTCATCGAGGTCTCGTGGCGTCCCCGTCAGGGCGGCACGCTCACCTCCGGTCTGTTCTGGGCGCTCCTGATCGGGTGGCTGGGCCTGGTTCTGCCGCCCTTCCATTACACACAGCATGTCGCCATCGAACACCTACTCTATCTCGGAGGATTTGGGATGCTGATCCTGATCGTGGGTTCGCGGGTGCTCTTTGGACACAGCGGAGACCTTGAGGGGTTTTTTGTAAAATCGTGGTGGGTGCGCCTCCTCCTCTTCCTCGGCATCCTCGCCGCCGTGACCCGAGCCACTCCTGCTTGGCTGCCCGCGACCACCGTATCCCACCACATCTACGCCGCCTGGACCTGGGGAGCCCTCTCCCTGCTCTGGCTCATCTGGCACCGAAAACGCTTCGCGAAGCGGGATGATACGGAATGACCTCTGCGGGGGACCATCGGTGGCCAGCTCCCCCTGATCCCGGCTCAATCGGAACCGAAACTCAGGGCGCCAATCACCTCCAGTTCCGGACTGAACACCGCGAGACTTGTTTCCTCGAGAAATATCCGACTTTGTTCCTCCAGGGAAAGAATCGACTCGTGGAGCGGGCAGGGATCACCATTCCCGCACCAACCCTCGCCGAAGGGACAGAGAGAGGGCCCTTCGGTCTGCTCGAACAGCGCCACGATGGAGAGCAGGTTGATCTCCGAGGCATCCTTCGCCAGCAAGTATCCCCCGCCGGGACCAGGTTGTCCGCGAACAAAACCGGCAGCGGACAATTGGGTCAGCAGTTTTGCCGTGAGCGCATGCGAGATTTTCCGCGCCCCCGCGATCTCTGCGGACCCCACCAACTCACCGGTCCGCGAAACGAGATAACTCATCACCGCGATGGCATTCGCTGCGGTTTTTCCGTATAAAAACATCATGGCTAGAAACAGGAAGCGACCTACATTCTGACAGTCGGACCCGAAAAACGCAGTTGCCCCGCATTCTTCCTCAAGAAGATACCATGCACAAAGAACGAGGCAGAATCAAGAAATAACGATAGTTTTCTCTTTTTTTTGCCAGTTTCTTTCCTGCGCCCCCGCATTTCTCCTACCCTTTCCCGGTCATCTCATCCGTCTTCCGAGGCCACGGCGAGGGCGTCCTCCGGAACGATGGTCCGCGCACCACTGGCGTCGCGCAGTTTGCGACTGTGGACGTCGATCGTGATCTTGATGAGGAGGGTATAAATCATGAATCCCAATGCCCAGATCCCGGCGGTGATTTTCCACTCGGTGAGACTCGGCCGATATTCGACGATCTCGTGAAGGGTGCTGGGGACAAAGGCAGGGATGATCATGCCCATCCCCTTTTCGATCCACAATCCGACAAACGCGAGCAAACAGGCGATATTGAGCGGGACAGGACGCCGATTGACCTCCGGTTGCAGGAAGAGAACGACGGCCACGAGGGTGAATCCGAGCGCCGTCCAGATCCACGGGACGAGTTCATTGTGACCGTGGAGGCCAAAATAGAGATACTTGGCCGCGCTGGTGTGAGTGCCGCCGGTGTAGAACTCGACAAACACCTCGGAGACCACCATGAGGAGATTTACGAGAATGGTGATGCGGATGATGCTCACGAGGGTGCGGATCGCCCCTTCCCCGAACATTCGTCCGGTCTGCCATCGGATGATCTGGATGGCCACGATAATAAAGGCCGGACCGCTGACAAAGGCGCTGGCGAGGAAACGTGGAGCGAGCAGGGCGGTGTTCCAGAAAGGTCTGCCGCCGAGGCCGCAATACAAGAAGGCGGTCACCGTGTGGATGCTGATGGCCCAGACGATGCTCAGCAGCACAGCGGGCACGTACAGTTTTGCAACAGGTGGCCGGGCACGAAAACGCATGTAGAGCAGATACCCGCAGATGTGGAGATTGATGAGCAAATACCCGTTCAGCACGATGACATCCCAGGTGAGCATCGAAACGGGAAAGTTGAACTTTCCGAGTCCCGGGATCATGTGCCAGAAACGATCCGGTCGACCGAGATCACAAACCACAAACATGATGCTCATGATGATCGCGGCGATGGCGAGCAACTCCCCGATGATGACAATGTCGTGCATCTGCTCGTCGTGGTAGAGATAAGCGGGAATGACCATCATCACTCCGCCCGCAGCGAGACCGACGAGGAAAGTGAAATTCGCAATGTAGAGCCCCCACGAGACGTGATCGCTCATGGCGGTGAGGGCCATGCCGTCGCGCACCTGTACCGCCCACGCGTTGGCACCGACCAGGAAAATGGCGGTGAGCAAGGTCATCCATACATAGAACTTCCAGCCACCTTCGACAGACTGGCTCACGGCATTCCAAAGAAACCTCGCATACTGCCGCCACTCGGGAAGGGGCGGCGATGGCATCGGCCTGGCATCGGCCTCGGGACTGGCTGGATCACTCATCAAAGAAGTAGAAAAACTGGGGTTTGAGACCGAGTTCCTCTTTGAGAACAAACACTCGTTTGTTCTCGAGAACCCAGCGGATCTCCGAGTCCGGATCGTTGAGATCACCAAACACGCGGGCTCCCGTGGGGCATGCCTCGAGGCAGGCGGGAAGGCGGCCGTTTCGCGTGCGATGCAGGCAGAAGGTGCATTTTTCCATCACCCCCTGCGGGCGGATCCGGTTGCTGAGGTAACTCTGATCGGGATTGATTTCCGCAGCGGCAATCTCCGGCTTCTGCCAGTTGAAGCGGCGGGCGTGGTAGGGACAGGCAGCCTCGCAATAACGGCATCCGATGCACCAATTGTAGTCCACCACGACGATTCCGTCCCGTTCCTTCCAGGTGGCTTCGACCGGACACACATCCACGCAGGGCGGCAGTTCGCACTGTTGGCACTGGACGGGCATGTAGTATTTGTCCGGCTGGGGAACGGGATGATCGTAGTGGACGTTTCCCTTCTCGAAGTCCATCGAGCCTTTCGTCATTTCGAACACCCGGATATAGCTCTGGTGCGAAGGTCGGTCGTGGTTGTTTTCGAGATGGCAGGCCTCCGCACATTTCCTGCAGCCGTTGCAAATCGAGAGGTTCAGGGCGTAGCCGAATTTGACTCCTTCCGGCGGTTTCGGGTCACTGATGGTGACCTCGGCACCGTATTGCTCCTTCGTCTCGCGGGTGAGCCTCGCGAGCACGGTCGCGAGTTCCTCCTTCGTCAATTCCCTGTAATGCTTTTGCAGAAACTCGTCCATCGAGGTTTGCTGCGTCAACTCGGTGAGCGGGGCGAGGGCTTTCGCATAGGCAGCGACGCCGAGCGTCGCTCCGATTCCTTTGAGCACGGAGCGGCGGGTAGAGTCGCCGTGACTCTCTCCCGACGGGGGCGGTGCACTCGCGCCGCACGCGCACGCGCCATGGCCGGAACAGGGCGTGCCAGGCTTGTCGGGATCGGGATCGTTCATGAGGGGGGGCTCAGTGCTCTGCGTGAACGGAAATGCGATCATGCGGAGGCAGGACCGGTCGCACGAGGGGAAATTCAGGGTGATGCGGGTCGTGGCAGTTGACACAATTGTTCCGCAAGCGTGGTCCTTTGGTGAGATCCCAATAGCCGTTCATGCCACCATGACTACCGTGCTGGTAGTCACGCATGGCCGTGCCGTGGCATTGGGAGCAGAGCGTCATCACCTCGGGAAAGGCCACCTTGCGTCCGTCCGCGAGGTGCAGCGTATCGTAGTCCTTCGCGTTGTGGCAGCTCAGGCAGGTGAGGTTTCCATGTGCATAGCGGAGACCACGATGTGCCTGGAAGAGATCCTGTGCGGTGTTGCGGGCGGCATTGGGCGCGGTGGTGCTGTGACAGGTGCTGCAGGCTGCCGTGATGGCCGCGCCCTGGGCATCCTTTCTGCCGGTGTCGAGTTGCGGCGTGGTCGGCCCCGGTTTGATCGTGACGGAGTGAAGGATCGGTGCCTCTTCCGCAACGGTCTCGCCTGCGACCTTACCGGGGGAAAGGCTTTGCTGCGCCCACAAGACCGCCAGACCGCACAGGGAGGCGAGGATCGCGAAGCCAATCCGGACAGGGCCAAAGTGTCGTTTCAAAAGGCGGATCATGAAGCTGAATCAAAATCGTGGCGGATGCGCACGAGGCGAAACCGGCCATCCGGCAGGGACATGACCGTGTCCCACCAATCCGTGTCCTCGTAGCGGTAGCGAAATTGTACGGCGCGAACTTCGCCCCCGAGGAGAAGTCGTCGCCCATCCTCGATCGTCAGAGAGGAATGCTCCGGGACATGGCCGACAGCAGTATACTTCGGAATGATCTCGGTGACGCAGGTGCAGGCCGCGATATCGCGGAGAAGGGCCTCCAGTTCCCCGGCGTCAAACTGGGCCTGATGCAAATCCGGCAAGGGAGGAGTCGCGGGTATCTCGCTCATGCGGGCTTCAGGGGGGAAGGTTGGCGGCGCGGCAGCAGCAGAATGGCATTTCGCGGGGCGGGACAGACTTCCTGACATATCCCACATCCGGTGCAGACATCAGGCACCACCAGGGGCATGCCGCGTTCCGGTTTCATCGCCCCCGGCACGGGACAACGCTCGACGCAGACACGGCAAAACGAGGTCAGGGCGAGACAGAAACGGCCCTGCACCACCGCCACCCTGGCAGGGGAGACGACTTCCTCCCGCTGCCGCAGGTGCGGAGCAGAATCCCGTCGGACCCCTGCAAAAGGTCGTCGGAAAGCGGCGAAAAAACTGCGTCTGGACAAATCGGCACTCATGGGTTCGGCGGCGTGTCCGCAGTCGGTTCCGGGGCGGGCGCGGCCTGCGCCGTTTTTACCGCTGCGGGCGGAGGCGGGGACAGAAACTGCCGTTGGTCGGCGGCCGCTGCCGACACATGGCACTGCGTGCAGGCCTGCCGCTCGGGATGCGGCGTGCGCAGCGCGAAGAGCCCCTTCGATCCGTGGCAACTCATGCAATCGCTCCGCATCAGGGTGCGGTGCGGCACCACGGGCGGTGCCCCCGGCCACGCCCGCGGCAGCCTGGGCGCAGCGGCGGCCCCCTGGAAGGAGTTTTCGGTCAGGGCGGCCGCA
>CALDKL010000426.1 GCA_937898895.1 uncultured Verrucomicrobiae bacterium
CCGCAGGAGGCCGTGACGCAGCTTTCGGAAATGAACCTTTCCTCGCGGGCCGCCCTCATCCCCCACGCCATTTCGATCTGGGCGGAGCGCGATCCGTCCGGAGCCGAGAAATGGGTTCTCGCATTGGATCATGGCGAAGTTCGCGACCGGGCCGTGGAAAGTCTCTATCGCTCGTGGGCAGTGAACGATCCGGAGATGGCGGCGGCACGCAGCCTCGCCCTCGGTGATGAATCGGCCCGATACCGCGCCCTCGCCGCCGTGGTAAAAGAATGGAGTGCAAACGATCTCGGCGGCGTTGGCAAATGGGCTTCCTCCCTGACCGATCCCGGCCTGAAAGACTTTGCGACGATGGCGGTGGCCGACGAGATGGCGACGCGCGCCCCGAAGGAAGCGATGCGCTGGGCCTCGGAACATCTGGCCAAGGATGCGCAAGCAAATCCCGACATTGTCCCCCTCGTCGCATCGAAGGCGGGGTTCGAAGTGCCGCAGGAAACCTTTGCATGGCTCCGGTCGGTGCCTCCCTCACCGGAGGCAAGCTCGTCCCTCGCCGGGGTCGCCACCTACCTCGTGGAAGAAGACCCAGGGTTTGCGTGGAACGGATTTGCACAACTGCCGGAGAACCTGAAGCAGGTGACGGCGGGCCCGGTGGCCTCGACACTCGCCGCACAGAATCCCGAAGAGGGAAAACGCTGGCTCGGACAGCTCCCGGATGGAGAGATGAAACGCTGGGCCACCACTGCGTTTGCGGCAGGCTGGGTTTCGCGAGATCCGGATGCGGCAGCTGCCTGGGTGACCGGCTTGCCCGCCGGACCCGAAAAGCAGGCCGCCGAGCAGGGATTGCAGAGTGCCGTTCCCGGGGGAGGTGCAGGAGGGCGCGTTCCCTGATTTCACCAGGTTCGACTCCTCCCGAACGATCCCGATTCGATGAGTTTGCGAAGCAGGGTGGCTGCGGAGGCGATGCCCGTTGACGGAAGGCGAGTCCTGACCGAGTAAAGGGCGCGGTATTGCCGCTCCGCGATGAAATTCAGGGAACTTTTTTATCTGGTCGGCCTGAAGCCGAAGCTGCGAACGTACGGATACCGTGTCGATTCCTTCGAATACGCACCGGGAGATCGCATCGAATTCGCGAATTGGCTCCATCCTGCGGCGCGGCCGAAACGGGTCGAGGCCGCCCAGGTGGCCGCGCTCGCGGAATTTCTGAAACCGGGCGACACCGCCATCGACATCGGTACCCACATCGGCGACACCACGGTGCCGATGGCTTTCGCAGTCGGTCCGCAGGGCTGTGTCTTCGGCTTCGAGCCGAATCCGGGAGCCTTTGCCGTGCTCGAGGCCAACTCAAAACTCAATCCCGGCCGCATCCGCATCGTCCCGCTGCCCTATGCCGCCGGAGACGCGGCGGGCAAGCTGGTCTTCAAATATTCCGATCCGGGCCTGTGCAACGGCGGTGAATTGCGCGGACTGAGCCGATGGCGGCACGCCCATGCCTTCGAAATCGAGGTCGAGGCGATCCACGCGGAACCCTGGCTGCGGGAACACCATCCCGTCGAGATCGCGAAATTGAAGTATATCAAAGTCGACTCCGAGGGAGCCGACGCCCGCATTCTCCGGTCCATGGCGGGTCTCATCGGCGAATTCCGCCCCTTTCTGCGCTGCGAGATCTACCGACACATGCCCGAGGAGGAGAGGCGGGACTTCTTCCGTTTTCTCTTGGACCGCGGCTACGCGATCTATCGGTTCATCAGTCTCACCGAATACCGGGGCGAACGCCTCGGGATCGAGGACGTGGTCCGCCGCCCTCATTACGACATCTTCGCAGTCCCCGAAGGCGTCTGATCAGGCACGCAGTGCCCGGAGCAGATATTCCGAAGGGCGAAAGTCCTCGATGAGGATTTCCTCCTGGTCGCCGCGCTTCATCCGCACCTGACGGAGATTGAAATTGGGTGTTTTGTGAGGGGCAAAGAGGATATCGTCGTGCGTCGAATTCTCGTGTTTCTTGAACATTCCCGGCACGATATCCCCACCGAGATGGTCGTCGCGCCCGGTGGCGAGATGGCAGGTGCCAAGGATTTTTTCGTCCTGGATGTCGGCACCCGAGACAGGGAGCACCTGCGTTCCGAATCCGAGTTCGCCGAGCGTTCCCGTCATGGGATCGTCGGCAAGGCGGGCATTGTGTGCATCGATGGTGGATTGATTGCCCTGGATCAGGGTGGAGTGGACGATACAGCGGTCCTTCACCTCGAGTTCCCCGAGGGTGCCATCGGCATATTTCATCGGAAATCGACCCTGCGCATTGACGGGAACAAAATAGACTTCGCCTGCAGGCAGGTTCGCGACATCGGGTGTGCGCCCGAGACAGAGCCCGTGGGATTTTTGGGCTTCCTGACCTCCGAGATCGAGTGAGGCGGTGAGAATGCGCCCGTCCTCGAGTCCGAAGTCGATTTCGATGCGGTCGGCCCCGGTC
>CALDKL010000427.1 GCA_937898895.1 uncultured Verrucomicrobiae bacterium
TTCGGCATGGCCCGTCGTCTTCGTGCAAACCTGCTCGTAGGTCGGGTTCTCGACATGCCCCCCCATGTAGCCGGAGGCGACATCCGTGACGCCCTCGAGCCGTTCGATCACCGCTTCGGTACACCAGAAACAGCCCCCTCCGAGGGTGATCACCTCCATGCCGGGCGCGACGGGTTTTCCTTCTTTCATGGGTGTCTTTTCGGGTGGGTTGACGGAAGTGCTTTCAACAGGCGGAGTCGTGGAGAGAGTTGGTTTTTCTGGCACCGACTTCACTTCAGTGGGTTTCGGCGCTGCGGGTTCCGGCGCTGTCGGTTTCGCTGTCGCTGTCGTGGGATCCCCGACACTCGGACTGGCCGGAGGAGTCGAGGTCTCAGGCGACACGGGTTTTTCCACGGCGGCTGAGTCAGCCGGAGCCTTCGATGGCGATGGCTGCTTGTCCTGACAGGAACACAAAAACAGAACCGCTGCCATCGCGATGACGAAGGATCGGGGGCATGCCTTCAGTAGAGTAACGGACATGGGCAAACCTGTCCCCACCGTCGCCGCTTCGCAATCGTTTTGCGAGCACTCCCCCTCCCCACATCACGTGCCGACGCCCATTTCACAAATCGATACTCACCCGAACAGTATCGTTTTTCAGAAAAAGCAAGATTTTTCGATTTTGTTTCCAAAAGTTTTGACACTTTGAATTATTTCCCTATAACAATGCCATTGTTATCCCCGATCCGTGACCCTTATGGCTCGCCCCAAGAACACAACCGAGACGATTCAGATCACGATCTCCACCACACCCCAGGTGAAGGATCTGCTCGAATTGCTCTCCCGTTCCGGGCTCTACGGCAAGAATGCGGCCGAGACTGCACATGCCCTGCTCAAGGAGAAAATCCGCGATCTCCAGCGCGACGGGCAGGCACCCGCCTACCAATACTCTCCCGTGTCCGTGAACTGACCTTTCCTCCGATCCGATCCCTCAAACACCGAACCGCACCCCTCGACGACCATGTATCTGCCCGAACCAGACCACAACCCGAGCAGCCACGAAGCGCTCGCGCTCCTCACCGCCGCAGTCTCCGCACCATCCCAAATCTGCGAGAACGACCCGGCCACCCAGCGGGCCTTCGACGAAAGCCTGCGAGCGCTCGCCGAGGACATCGTGCGCTACCATCCCGGACTGGCTCATCTCCTCATCGGGATGAGTTCCACTCCCTGCCCCTTTGTGCACGGGCAGAACTGAAGAGCGTGTTGTGTCCTGCCGATAGGCAAGCCCCTGACAAACTCGCTCAGAAGCCGAGGCCGGGCGGCAATCCGAGCCCAGCGGTGAGTTTCGACATTTCCGCCTGCATCATCTCCTTGCCCTGCCCGATCGCCTGTTTCACCGCACTGAGGACGAGGTCCTCGAGCAATTCGACATCCTCGGGATCGACCACGGCGGGATCGATCTTGATGCGGAGGACATCCCCTGCCCCGTTCGCAGTGACGACGACCTTGCCTCCGGCAACACTGGCCTCCACCTCGCGCCCGGCGAGTTCCCCCTGCATTTCGCCCATGCGTTTTTGCATCTGCTGGGCCTGTTTCATCATTTTGGCAATGTTCATCGGGACAATTCGTGTTGGGTGGTTGGTAAAGTGTCAGGATTGAATGACGCGCGCCTCGAAGATCTCGATGGCCTCAC
>CALDKL010000428.1 GCA_937898895.1 uncultured Verrucomicrobiae bacterium
TGGCGTATGCAATCCGCCGCGCCAGAGCTGATGGATCTCTCTGATGAAACGCCGACGATCCTGGATCTTTACGGCGCGAAACCGGGCAGTCCGAAAGCGGCATTTGCGAACCAGTGCCTCCTCGCGCGGCGGCTCGTGGAGCGGGGGACGAGATTTGTGCAAGTCTATCATTCCGGTTGGGATCACCACTCGCAGGTGGAGAACGGGGTGAAGGCCCAGGCGAAGGAGGTCGATCAGGCTTCGGCTGCCCTGGTGACGGATCTGAAACAGCGTGGGCTGCTCGACGACACGATCGTGATCTGGGGCGGGGAGTTCGGACGGACCCCGATGGTCGAGGCAAGCGCCGCGTTGGGCCGCAGTCTCGGACGCGACCACCATCCCCAGGCCTTCACGATGTGGATGGCAGGCGGAGGCATCAAACCGGGTCTCACTCTCGGGGCCACCGATGAACTCGGTTTTCACGTCATTGAGGATCCCGTTTCCATCCACGACCTGCACGCGACGATCCTGCACCTCCTCGGAATCGATCACGCGAGGCTGACCTTCCGATACCAGGGCCGCGATTACCGGCTCACCGACGTTCACGGAAATCTCGTGACAAAACTGCTCGCGTGAGTGGCCATGTCAGGCTCATGCGGCAAGGCTCCTCTCGGTCGGGAGTTTTCGTCCGAGGAAATGCCAGGTGAGGAGCAGCGCCGCCGCGAAGAGGAGAACCCAGGCAAACCAGGCGGGGTCGCTTTCGCTCTGGCGCTCGCGGATGGCTTTGGGCAGGGGACCGAGTTCAGACACGGAGGCCGCCCCGGAGAGATCGGCTTCGCGCGTGTCGGCGAAGTGAGCGGCGGCGTCGAGGAGTAGGGTGCCGCCTTGTCCGATACGGAAAAAGCCCGGTTCGCCCGGGGCGCGAATCGGGCGGGCGCGGGCCAGGGGGAGGATGCTGCGGCCTGCGGCGGTGACGATTTCCAGATCGGGAGAGTCGGTGGCGGAAGCAAATGCGAGCGAGAGAGACTGGCGCAGTTCCACATTGGCGAGTTCGAGTCCGACCTTGCTCTCGCGGAGGAGGGCGGCAAAGCGATGGATGAGGACAACAAAGGCGGGCAGGCGCGGGGCGTTGGAGGAAACGACGTCGAAATTGAAAAGGAGCTGGCGTTTTCCGTTGCCTTCGCGGAGGAAGACGAGAGGTCGATCCCCCTGCCAAAGCAACACGAGGTCGTCGTCGGACATGGGAATCGAGGGTGTGGATCGGGCAATGAGTCCTTGCCAGTCGAGATCGGCGACCAGAGGATGATTCGATGCGAGG
>CALDKL010000429.1 GCA_937898895.1 uncultured Verrucomicrobiae bacterium
GATCCTCGACAAGGCCGGCCAGAAGGGCACGGGACGCTGGACGGTGATGAACGCTGCTGACAACACCGTCGTCATTTCCACGATCAACGCGGCGGTCGAGGCGCGTATCCTCTCCTCGATGCGCAACCAGCGCCTCGCGGCGGCGGGTCTTTTTGCCGGTCCCACTCCCAAGATCGATCTGCCCAAGGACGTGCTCGTGCAAAAGGTTCACGATGCGCTCTATGCCTCGAAGATCATCTCCTACGCGCAGGGCCTCGATCTCATCAAGAAGGTCGGCGAGGCACACGGGTGGGGACTCAATCTCGGCGCGATTGCCCGCATCTGGCGCGGCGGTTGCATCATCCGGGCGCGTTTCCTCAACCGCATTACCGAGGCCTACGAGCGCAATCCGGGTCTCGTCAATCTGATGCTCGATCCCTTCTTCCTCGACATTCTCAACCGGAACCAGGCCGACTGGCGCGAGATCGTCGCCCTCGGCGTGACCAACGGCATTCCGATCCCCGCCTTCAGCGCCTCGCTAGGATACTACGACAGCTACCGTTCGGCCCGCCTCCCCGCGAATCTGCTGCAGGCCCAGCGGGATTTCTTCGGGGCGCACACCTACGAGCGCACCGACAAACCCGAGGGCGAATTCTTCCACACCGAATGGCCCGAAGTGATCGACTGAACCCCGGTCGTTGCTGGGGAGATCTTCGAAAAACGGAAAAGGGAGACCGCGAGGTCTCCCTTTTTTTCTTCCCTGATCAAGCCATAGGCCCGGTCGCGTGTTTCTGATACAAGGAGGGTCGTTCCGCGAGTGATCGCGATGTGTTTGATCTTGTTTGGTTCAGAGTTGGTGAAGGGGCGGGGGGATTTCTCCCGCCCCTTCACTCGTTTCAGAGGATTTCGTCCGTTTTTTCTCCTTTTCCCGTTGGCTTCGGCTCACCCGTTTTTTCCGGGGCAGCCTCGGGAGTCTCCGGAAGGCGGATTTCGAGATTTCCCAGTTTCATCGCCTCGAGTTGTTTGCGGGCCGCTTCGGGCAATTCTTCGACGCCTTTCTCCGGATCGAAGGCTCCGTCATAGACCGTCTTTCCCGAAGCGTCCTGGATGACGAGATGGTGATCCCCGTCTTTGCGGGTGAGAGTCAGTTCGCCCTGCTCATTGTCGATTTTCAGAACTCCCTCGGTGTTGAAGACACGCAGGGGGAATCCGGGAGAAACGCGAATCGAGGAAGGACGCTCATCCGGCGCGGTTGCTTCGCCCGGCTCCTGGTCCCGCGGCTCCCCGCGCCTCTTCGGATCGTGGCGGAACTGCGGACGATGCTTCTCCATCCACTCTTTCTGCTGGCGCAGAATCTCATCCTGCTGACGGCGGATCTGTTCCTGCCACTTCGAGGCGTCCGGAACCCTCATTCCCGGATGGGGGAACATGGGAGATCCCGGTTCCTCCTCTCCGCCGAACCACCACGGACCGAAACCATCCTCCTCGGCTTCGCCGAGAACCACAGGGACTACTTCTTCCTTGCCCTTGCGAATCAGCGTCAGCGAAATCGTGTCTCCACTTTTCTTGGATCGCACGAGGATGGAGAGGTGTTCGGGGGAGATGAGGCGCTGGTCATCGAAACGGAGGAGCACGTCATTGCCCCGCAATCCTGCACTTGCGGCCGGAGAATCGGGCATCACCTCAACCACCTCGATGCCGAATCCCTCCTGGATCTCGAGGTGCTCGCGCAGGGAGGAATCGACCGGATGGGTCGAGATGCCCAGCCAGGTGCGCATCTCCCTCGCTTCGGCTTTTCCGGGGGACTTCGGTGTCGGTTTCTCTCTCTCGCGGGGGCGGGGCGGAGCTGCGGGACGGTTCGGTTTTTCCTTCTTCGGGGCCGTTTCGGGGACCGGGGAAGGTTCCCGAGTCGGTTCGGGTGCCTTCTCATCCTCGGCGCGGAGCATCGGAAGGCAGAGGCAAGCCGACAGGGCTGCGGTCAACAGGGCGATCTTCATGGGAGTGTTTTGTCAGGATTTCAACGGCGCGGTTCCGGAAACAAGAAAGATCGATCCGTCAGTCGGCGGGCAGAGGCACAATCACTTCCTCGCGGTGCGGGCGGAAGAAGCGGATGTTGGTGCCGCTCTCGGGATCGTGCCAATGGTAGGCGTCCTGGTATTCGATATTGAGCCGCTGGCGCGGACCTGCATCGGTCTCGACAAGTCCGCCGGAGGAGGTATTCAGGATGGTGCCGTGCGACGAGACCGGGACAAAGCGGGACGCGGGCTCTGCCGGACCGGGAAGCTCGGTGGCATCGGACCGCGTGGGCATCCCGACCTCGGCCAGATCCGGATCGGGTGTAGCCCGACGGGCTTCGCTGAGTCGATCCCCGTATCGAAAAAGGGCAAATCCGAACGCCGCCACGGTGCAGACGAGCATCAGGGGGATGACCCGACTCCATTGGATGCGCGTCGGATCCTGGCCATCGGCGGAGGCGATTCGCTCCCGTTCGCGGTGCAGGGCGGCAGCGAACGACTCCTCGAGAGGACTCGGCACGAGACCCCGGAGGAGCGATTCCAGCTCGCTGTCTTCATCCCGCTTGTCGCGATCTCCACTCATCGTTCACCTGATAAAGCGAACGCCGGGGAATCTTCTGTCTAAATCCGTCTTTCTCCGAGAAACTTTCCGGACACACCCGGATCAGTAGGCCCAGGCACCCCGTTTCTCCTTCCGAGCCTGCGCCTCGATGTCCTCGAGGCGGTCGCGGGCCTGGAAAAACGATTCGCCCTGTGGGGTCGGCACGGGTTTTTCCTTCGACCCTGGGCCCTTCGTGTGGATTCGCGCGAGTCCCTGCTCGAGCAGCCTCGTCCCCAGATCGCCGCCATCGGGCAGCACGACGAAACCATAATAACGATCTCCGTCATATACTTTCTCCCAATAGGTGTAGACCGTGAAGGGAGCGTTTCCGAGTTGCTGCCTGGTGTATGCCTTGGCCTTCTTTCCGATCTCGACGGCCTGCTCGGCGGACAGACCACCGAGTTCGCGAGCTTGCTCTTCGACGCGGCGGCGCTGCTCGGCGTAGCGATCACTGAGGTAGCTCTCGGGCGCGTCCACGAAATAAAGACGCAGCACAAACTCTTTCCCACCCGCCCGGACGAGAAAGCTGTCGCCGTCATTGCCCTCGCCATCCACCAGACGGGCGTCGACGAAGCGGTCGTAGGTACCCGCTTTTGCGTGGGTGTCTTTGTCAGGGAGGGTTTTGGGCGGGACTTTCGCGGGAGGCGCATCCTCGTCGATGCCTGGGATCGGGCCTTCCCGGAGGACGGCACTGCCCTTTTCCCGTGATATCGGACCTTCATCCGGGAGCGTGTTTCGATGCGGCCGGGTGCGCTGCCAGTATGCCGCGCCGAGGATGACGACCACCATCAGGAGGCGATAGATCAACTGTTTTCCGCTCATCTGTCCGGGTTGTAGTCGCCTTCTGGCAATGGCGCGAGGCGCTCTGAGATCCGGGTCGACATCCCTTTCGCGCCCCTGCCACACAGCAGGAGTCAGATTCCTTCGAGGTCTCCCGAGAAGGCGATCTTACCTTCCTTTCGCGGTTGCTCAACCTCATTCCCGGAGAGTCTGCCGCGCTCCCTGGATTCGCCGAAGATGACGCAAAGAGGGTCGCCTCCGACATCCGACCCTCTTCATTCCGCAGCTGCCCTTGCCGTCCGATCCATCTCCGCCAGCCTGGACTGCAGACTGCTGATCGGCTCGCCAAGGCAAAGGAAGGTGTATCCCTGTCTCGCCAGTTCGGCCCCGTTTCCGATCATCCACATGGGCTTGCCGACGGCACGTCCGGCCTCGCGGATCCTCGCGAGGGCGTCCTGCAGGATTTTGGAATCCGGCTGCCAGCAAACGCCGAGGGAGGCCGACAAATCGTAAGGGCCCACCGCGATGGCGGTGGTGAGAGGATGCGCGGCGATCTCGGCGACCTTGCTCAATCCGGTGAGCGTCTCGATCTGCGGGAGCACCACCAGCGGGTCTTCGACGACGCGCTTCCACGTTTCGTAATGAACATCCTCGACCCAGGCATTGCCGGGTCCGCCGGGTCGACGCAGGCCGCGCGGGGGCATCCAGACCGCGTCCTGGATGATTCGCATGGTGTCGAGGGACTCGACGCAGGGAACCAGCAGCCCACAGGGACCCAGATCCATGGCGAGGCGGATTGCCGTGAATTCTGCCTGGGGCGGACGCACGAGGACGGGAAATCCTGTCATCCGCCCCATCGCGCAACCCTCGGCAACTGCGGCATGGTCATGGGTGAGGTGCTCGAGATCGATGATGAGGTAGTCGAGTCCCGCTGATTTCACGACCTCGACGAGACCGGGCCAAAAGTGCCGGGTCGCAAGGACGCCGGTGACGATTTCGCCAGCATCGAGTTTGCGGCGCAAGGTGAAGGCGGGCTCCATCGCGGGACTCACGGTGCGGATTTGACCTCGGCAGCCATCTCGAGGAGGGCCGCCATCACCTTTACCGAAGCCTGCGGCTCGAGATTGTTGGTGCCCGGCCAGGTCTCGTATCCGCCCAGTTCAAAGTGCCGCGGAGTCGGCATGTAGCCGTAGTAGCCATTCGCGAGTTCGACGAGGAAGGATTTTTCAAAAGGGCTTTTTTCCCGGAACTCCATCCCGGTCTCGGCGAAGGTCTCGCTGGAAGTCGTGCCGAGGCAAATCTCGCCGATTTTGAGAAGCTGCACGGGCAGCTTGGTCTCCGGCGAGGCTTGGGCGAGGCGCTGGACGCGGCCGGCGTAGGAGAGCGGCAAGACGGCCTTGTCGCCGATGCGCGGGGCGTTCGCCTCGGTCTCGCGAGCCCACTTCAGGAGGTCCTCGGGGATGGTTCTCCATTTTACGTCGAGTTCCCGGTAGCGAGCCGCGAGCGGAGCCTCGCTTTTCCACTCGAGGGAGGGAACGGCGGCGGTGACCTTCGTCGCGAGGTCGTTGGCGACAAATTGCATCTGCTCGTAGGGCTTCCTGCTGCCCCGGGGGGTGCGAAAGTTGATGTTGTTGACATCGCCGCTGGTGCCATTCGCCATGATTGCGACGACGGGCGGATCCTGTGTCTCCGATCCTAACAAACGTTCCACCGCACGGCAGTAGTATCCGTAGTAATCCGCAGAGACGTGCGCCTGTCCGACGCCGCCGACGTAGTGGAGCGAATACGCCGAGTAGAGCGAAATGATGTTTCCGCCCGGTTCGCGCAGGACCAGAAACGAGACCCGCGGATCGACCGGCCCGGCGGGTTCGACGAGATTGGCCGAACCGGCCCCGGGATTCATTTTCACCTTCTCATCGGATTTTCCGAACGGATTGACCGGCATGGTGCCCTCCTTCAGGAACCACCGACGGTTAAATACGTGGTCGGGCACGTCGATGTGTCCGAAGGCGATCTGGGCAGGACGAAGCAGGTTCACCGCACAGCGCACCCCATCGGCGATGCGGCGGGCGACGAAGCGTTGGTAATCGGTGAGTTCGGCGTCGGAGCAATACGTCCTCACCTCGCCGTAGAGCGCATTGGTGGCCGAGTGGGTATGGGTGCCCGAGATGACAACGTGGCTCCCAGGAATGCCGAGTTCCTTTTCGATGAGGGCCTTTGCCTCGACCGCGAGAGAACGGTGGATCCCGAGAAGGTCGCAGACGACGAGGGCGACTTTCGTTTTTCCATCGTCGAGGACAAGACAGCGGGCGTGGAGGTCGTCGTGGATGTGCTCAGCGGGAAAGGGGGTGAACCCACCCACGATTTTTTCGCCGAGCGGTGGAGTGATCACGCTGGCGGCGGCCCCGGCCCGCAACGCGGCGGATTTGGAATCCTGCGCCGCGGCCTTTTGCCAGCAGGCAAGGGAAAGGGCGGAGACAACTACGAGGAGCAAGTGGGTTTTCATCGTTCTGAGCTAAGAGACTGTCAGGCTCGGAGTCGATCTTCAAGAAGCATTCGCCACGATGTTCTGGCGTATCCGCGCAGCCAGGCGCGAGCCACGGTGGAGGTTGCCAATGATCGGATCGGGGCCGATCTGAATCCATTCTCTTCCCGGATGGTCCCGGCCTCAGCAAGGTGGCCCGGCAGGACCGGAGCCTTCCAAAAAGCGGTTGAAGAGACGCCTGATCGTCACTACCTTGCCCGCCCCTGCCCCACCCCCTCCTTCGGTCAACCCGCGTCTCCCATGCTCAGCAAGCTTCGACACATTCAAAAGGGCGTCCTCATCTTCGTCACCATCATCATCGTGGTGTCTTTCGCCTGGCTTTACTCCGATTACGATTTTGTGCAAGGCACCCTCGGCCGCCAGGACTGCGTCGTGAAAGTCTACGACCGCTGCTATCGCCAGAAGGAGTTCCAGAAACTGGCGAGCAGCTTCGATGTCGCCCTCGAGCTGGGAATGTACGATTTTGCAATGGTCCTCTTCCAGGAAGACCGTATGGACCGCGATCCCACCAGCTTCGTGATGAGCCTCATCATCCTCCGCAAGGAAGCCGGGAAACTGGGAATCGAGCCATCCGCTGCGGAGATCAAGGCGGCGATCCCCTCGCTCCCGATCTTCCAGCAGCCGTGGGTCACTGCCGAGATTGTGGAAAACCGGATCCTCGGTCCGAACGGATTCACCCAGAGCGACCTCGCCCAACTGGTGAAGGACTACCTCTCCTTCCAGAAACTTCGCGAACTGATCGTGGCGGGGGTCGAGGCCGTACCGAGCGAAGCGGCGAAGCGCTACATCCAGGAAAACCAGCGATACACCGCCTCAGTGGTGCGCTTTGATCGCAGCGCCTTCTCGGCCGGAGTGAAGATCTCCGATGAGGACATCAAAAAGTACTACGAGGAGAATCAGGCCGATCTCAAGAGTGAACCGAAACGCGGTTTCGATTTCGTGAAATTCACGCCGAAACCCCAGGCCGAAGGCGCCACGAATGAAGCCAAGGCCAAAGCAAACCTCGCTTTTGCCAAT
>CALDKL010000430.1 GCA_937898895.1 uncultured Verrucomicrobiae bacterium
CATCGGTGGCCTTGCGAATGGTGTCGGTGTCGTCGGACTTCAGCGACTCCTCGACCTCGGCCACGGCGCTCTCGATCTCGGATTTGGCGGCGGCGGGAAGCTGCTCGCCGAGTTCGGCGAGTTGCTTCTTCACCGTGTAGACGGCATTGTCGGCAAGGTTGCGCACCTCGATGCTCTCGAGGCGTTTCTTGTCGGCCTCGGCAAACTGCTCAGCCTCGCGTTTCGCCTTCTCGATCTCCTCGGTGCTGAGCCCGCTCGATCCCTGAATGGAGATGTGGTGCTCCTTGCCCGTGCCCTTGTCCTTGGCCGAGACCTTGAGAATACCGTTTCGATCGATGTCGAACGTGACCTCGATCTGGGGCAAGCCGCGCGGGGCCGCACTGATGCCATCGAGACGGAAATTGCCGAGCACCTTGTTGTCGGAGACAAGTTTGCGCTCTCCCTGGCAGACGACGATGTCGACGGAGGGCTGATTGTCGGCTGCGGTCGAAAAGATCTGCGACTTCTTCGCGGGGATCGTCGTGTTTCGCTCGATCATCGGCGTGGCGATTCCGCCCATCGTTTCGATGGAAAGAGTCAGCGGCGTCACGTCGAGGAGGACGACGTCACCGAGAGTCGGATCTTTCGCAAGCACGCCACCCTGGATGGCGGCCCCGACGGCAACCACTTCATCCGGATTCACGCCCTGGTGGGGATCCTTGCCGGCGAGGGATTTGGCCGTTTCGACGACTTTGGGCATGCGGGTCATGCCGCCGACGAGGACGAGTTCGTCGATCTCTCCGGCAGAGACTCCGGCTTCCTTGAGACAGGCTTTCACCGGCCCCTTGGTGCGCTCGAAGAGGTGATCGGTCATCTGCTCGAGAGTGGACCGGGTCAAGGTCTTCTGGATGTGTTTGGGGCCCGTCTGATCGGCGGTGACAAAGGGCAGGTTGATCTCGTAGGACTGCGAGGAGGAAAGGGCGATCTTTGCCTTTTCCGCTTCCTCCTTGATCCGCTGGAGTGCGTCGGGCTGGCCGTTGAGGTCAATGCCGCTGTCCGCCTTGAATCCGTCGACGATCCACTTGATGACAGCACCATCCCAGTCGTCTCCGCCGAGGCGGGTATCGCCATCGGTGGCCAGGACCTCGAAGAAACCCTCGTCGATTTCGAGCACGGAAATGTCGAAGGTGCCCCCGCCAAGGTCGTAGACGGCGATTTTTTCTTCGCCCTTCTTGTCGAGCCCGTAGGCCAGCGCGGCGGCGGTCGGCTCGTTGACGATGCGCTTCACATCGAGACCAGCGATCTCGCCGGCGGCCTTGGTCGCATTGCGCTGCGAATCGTTGAAATAGGCGGGCACGGTGATGACGGCCTCGGTGATGGACTCGCCGAGACGGGCTTCGGCATCGGCCTTCAGCTTGGACAGTACCATCGCGGAGATTTCCTGGGGGCTGTAGGTTTTCGTCTGGCCGCCGACTTCCACCTGGATATGGGCGTCGCCATTTGCCGCTTTGACGATCTTGTAGGGAGTGTTTTTCTCCGACTCGGTAAGTTCGTCGAATTTGCGACCAATGAGACGTTTCGCCGAGAAGATGGTGTTCCTCGGATTGGTGATGGCCTGGCGCTTGGCGGCCTGCCCGACGAGACGCTCGCCATCCTTGCTGAAGGCAACGACGGAAGGTGTCGTGCGAGCGCCTTCGGCGTTTTCAAGCACTACGGGCTGACCGCCTTCCATGACGGCCATGCAGGAGTTGGTGGTGCCGAGGTCAATCCCTAAAATCTTGCTCATGGGTTTGGATTCTTTTCTGTGAATAGGTGAATGCGATGGGTGCCGAGAACAGAGTTCCCTGTTTTTTCTGACCACTGCCTAGTGCAATTGGCATGCCATGCGCTCATTCGAAATTATTACCCATTCTCTTTCAATGACTTACAAAACGAAAACTCCTGACCAAAACAAATCGAAAGCGAACCAATCGTGACAATTCGGCACAAAATCGAACTCTCAATGAGTCAAATTGACACACATGGGCAAATTGACACCGCAACGAACATTCCACCGATTCGTTTCTGCAGGAATCCGGAATCGGATTCGTCATGGGTTTGGGGAAGATCCGTTGCTGCCGTGCCAGACGGATTGCGCTGCACAATCCCGGGCGCACTTGCGTTTCTCATCCCCTTTCGACGCGAAACGTCGCGGGGACCCGTTCCAGCGAGGCGCGGCTCCGGTTTTCCGAAGAGCCGTATAAGAAACCTGCCGTCCGTGGGAAACCGATGTCGGAACGAAGCGGGGACGGGCTACAGCATGTCGCAGCAGAAAGAGTGCGAGAAATGCGGACATGTCACAATCCCTTTGCGAAATCTTCCAAGGTCGCACTCTGGATCGCCGAGCGAAACAGGGTCCGCAGATGGATCGGGCCCACGATCCCGCGAACTGCCACCTCAATCTCATTCGGAACGGATTCAAAGCGAACCACCAGCGCCTCGAGAATATCCTCCTGGTGCCCTTCATTCCGCCCCTCGTCACGTCCTTCCTGAAGCCCCCCTGGCGACCTTTCTGTTGCCGCTGCTGGGCCAACGTCACGGCGGAGGATCGGAGATCGAGTGAGGAAGCAAGACTCTGTCTACGTTCGACGGCGTCTCTGTCAATGTCCGCCTCGAACCGATAGCGCAGCACCATCTCGAAGAATCGCGCCGGGATCCCGGCGAGCAGCGCCTCGTCCCATACGGGGGCACTGAGAAGCTGCCGGGCTCGCTCCCGCTTCCTAACGAAACTCCCACTCCATCTCGTCCATCGCCCGGGTGATGGGGTCGTTCCGCCTCGGGTGGGGGCGTTCCTGAAACTTGCGACGCATCAGAAAATAGCCATCGAACTCGTTGCTGCGAAGAGGGGCGCGGGTCGCTTCGAAATGATTGAGGTAGTCCTCCGCCCTCACGAGGGTCTCCCCGATCTTTTTCCGCATTTCGGCGATGGAGGCCAATTCGGCGGCGAGGTCTTTTGTGTCGTTCTTCGCAAGACGGCGAAGAGCGGATTCGTAGGCGGTAAAGACGGGACGGTAGAGCGGAAATCCGACCCGTTTGAGGGTCTGGATCCGCTCGTATGCGCCCGCGAGCTGCTCCTTTCTCCCGGAGCGATCACGGAATTGCTCAAACTGATCAATGGTGCCGACAAATCCTTCGACCGGAGCCGGAGGCGCGGCCTCTTTCGGTTTGAGAAAATCGAAGACCCCTTTCTTTTCCGCCACCGGCACGGCGACGGGCGCGGCGTCAAATCGAACCGTGAGGGCCTCCTCGAGCAGCCGTTCGGTCTCGGTCCGGTCGAGGTATTCAAAACTTTGCTGCTGACCCAGCGAAGCCAACTCGAGTGCCCACCATTTTTCGAGCCCCTGATCCATCTCGCGGAAGGCCGGAAAATGTTGTCGCAAGAGTGCCTCCATCGGCGGCGGAGTCTGTTGCCCGAGATCGCCGAGGAGGTTGCGCAGGGCGATGTCTCCATCGGGTTGATCGAGAAGCGCCTCGACCATCGCCGAAGCCGAAG
>CALDKL010000431.1 GCA_937898895.1 uncultured Verrucomicrobiae bacterium
TGGGTGGCTCCCGGGTGAAGTCGATGCCTGTACCAACGATCCATCTACCACCCCCTTTCCTGAACGGAGGTGGAGCCTCGACAGGAAAGTCTTTGTTTTCACGTATCCCAACATTGAATCGGCGAAATCCGCAAGTTTCAGATCGACGAAACTGCCGGTGCTGCGGCACACTGAGCGGCACTTCTGTCCGGTCCTCTTTTACATGAAATCCACGCCCCCCCTTCACGGCCTCGTCGCGGCCACCCATACCCCGTTTCATCCCGATGGTTCGCTGAACCTGGCCGCCGTCGAGGGCCAGGCTACGTTCCTCATGAAGAACGGAGTCCGCACCGTCTTCATCAATGGCAGTACGGCCGAGAGCAGCTCGCTCACCCTGGAGGAGAGGCTCGCCCTGGCGCAACGCTGGACGGAGGTCGCCCGTGGTTCGGATCTGCGGGTGGTCGTCCATGTGGGAGCCAACGCGCTGGCGGACTCTCGCGTGCTCGCAGCCCAGGCACAGCAACTCGGTGCTCCGGCCATCGCCGCCCTTTCGCCGTCGTATTACAAACCGCGCTCCCTCTCCGTGCTCATCGATTGCTGCGCCGACATCGCCGCCGCCGCTCCGGAGACACCGTTTTACTTTTACGATATCCCGGCGCTCACGAATGTGACCTTCCCGATGGCGGACTTCCTGGAGAAAGCGCCCGAGCGCATCCCCACGCTGGCCGGGATCAAATTCACCAATCCCGACCTCATGGCCTACCAGGTCTGTCTGCGCGCCGATGGCGGAAAATGGGATGTGCCCTTCGGTGTGGACGAACACATGCTCGGTGCCCTCGCAATGGGCGCGAAGGGGGCCGTGGGCAGCGGCTTCAACTTTGCCGCCCCCATCTATTCCCGCATGATCGCGGCCTTCGAGCGCGGTGACATGACAGCGGCGCGAGAAGAGCAGTTTCGCGGCGTGCGGCTCATCCGGCTTTTTGCGGGCCTCGGCTACATGGCAGCGGCGAAGGCGGCGATGGGTTTCCTCGGCGTGGCGGTCGGACCGGCCCGCCTGCCCAATGCAAATCTCACCCAGGAACAGGTCGGCCAATTGCGCTCCGAGTTGGAGACCATGGGCTTTTTCGATTGGGTATAACTCCCGATTCAGCCATTCGATGAACCGCCTTGGTCTCTTTCCCCTTTTCATCCTTTCCGCGACCGCATCCGCTGCGGCTCCGGGAACAGCGGATCTGCACGCATGGTACCGCGCAGACGGTCTCGCCGCAGACGGCCCCCGTGTCACCGCCTGGCGAAACGCCATCGACACGCGCGACGGGCGCAATCTCTCCCGCATCGTCGGGAGGCCGCGCCCTTTTCTCGTCGGCACGGCGGCGGGTGAGCAGGCCGTCCTGCGTCTCGACGGAAAAGCCGCGCTATGGCAGAGCGCGTCCGAGTGGGGAACGCTCGCGAGCGACCGCACCCTCCTCGCCCTCGTCAGGCTCGCTCCTGGAGCGGAGGGCTTCCTTTTCGACGGATCGACGAAGAGCGGTCAATCACGCGCCTTCGTCCGGAACGGGAAATGGCACGTCGGGAGCGAGGCGGAGCCGGAGTCCACCCTCGACGCGAAATTCGGCGAATGGCAGGTTCACACCTTCGTTTTTGAAAAGAACGGCGGCATCACCCATGCTGTCGCCGGTGCCGAGGCGAAACATCTCGACACGGACGAAGGGCATCCGCTCGCCGGGTTCATCCTCGGTGCGGATGTCGCGACGATGAATGGTCTCGAATGCGATGTCGCGGAACTGCTCGTGTTCGACCGTGCCCTCGACAGCGAGGAAGGGGAGGCCGCCGTGAAGGATCTGCAAACGCGCTGGGGGATCCCGGCCGATCTGCCCGAGGCTCGACAACCACAGCCCGCCAAGCGCCCCGACGACCCGCGCATCTTCCGAACGACGCTCCGCAAACGAGGAGACGAGGGAGTGAACACCTACCGCATTCCCGGTTTGGCGACTTCCGCGAAAGGCACCCTGCTCGCCGTCTTCGACATCCGCCACAAAAACTCCGGCGACCTGCCTGCGGACATTGATGTCGGCTTCATGCGCTCGCAGGACGATGGCGAGACCTGGAGCCCCATGAAGACCCTCCTGGACTACGACGTCAACGAACCCGATTCGAGCGGCAACGGGGTCGGCGACCCCGCCATCCTCGTCGATGCCAAGACCGGCACCCTTTTCGTCGTCGCCCTTTGGAGCAAGGGTCCGCGTGCCTGGGCAGGCAGCGGCCCCGGTTTGACTCCCGAAGAGACCGGACAGCTTGTCCTCACCAAAAGCACCGATGACGGCCGGACGTGGAGCAAACCCGAAAGCATCACGCCACAGGTCAAAGACCCCGCCTGGCGGCTCTGCTTCAATGGACCCGGCAGCGGCATCCAGCTCCGGGACGGCTCGCTCGTCTTCGCGGCCCAATACAAGGGTGCCGACAATGTCCCGCACTCCTGCTTTATCGCCAGCACCGACCAGGGCGCGACCTGGAAAATCTCGCCAGCCGCCATCCCCGGAGGTCCGCCCACGAGCGAGGCGCAGATCGCCGAACTCTCCGACGGAGCGCTGCTCCTCTCCATGCGCGACGAATCCCGCTCCGGAAAACGTGCCTGGGCGCGCTGGGAATGGAACGGCAGTCTTCTCCAAGGACGATGGAGCAAGCCGTGGTCCGACGTCACCGATCCCACCTGCATGGCCAGCCTCCTCCGACACCCGAAAGGCATCCTCCTGTTCTCCAATCCCGACCACCCCTCCCGACGCAACAATCTCACCCTCCGCGCCAGCCACGACGACGGCAGGACCTGGAGCGCCGGACGCTTGCTCGATCCGGAGTCATCCATGTATTCCTGTATGACGGTGCTGCGCGACGGTCGCATCGGCATCCTCTATGAAAGCGGCGATACCACCGATCTTGTATTTGTGCGATTCCCGCTGGATTGGGTTCTGGAACAATGACCACCGACCTCACCAACCCTGAAAGCCGCGCCCGCCTCGCCTCGCTCTACCGCGACACGCTGATCGACGACGTGATGCCGTTCTGGCTTCGGCACGGCCTCGACCGCGAACATGGCGGCATGCTCACCGCGCTGGATCGCGATGGCACGCTCCTCGACACGGACAAGAGCGTCTGGTTCCAGGGGCGCACCGGCTGGATGTTTGGCACGCTTTACAACACGATCGAACAACGCCCCGAATGGCTCGAGACGGCGCAATCCTGCGTCGGGTTCTCGCGCGCCCACTGCCATTCGCCCGGGGGAAAGATGTGGTTCACGGTCACCCGCGAAGGCGCTCCGCTGCGGATGCGGCGCTATGTCTTCAGCGAGAGCTTCGCCGCGATCAGCTACGCCGCCTTTGCCAGAGCCACCGGAGATCAAGGGGCCGCAGAGCACGCATTGTCCACCTTTGCCACCTATCTGCGCTTCAGCTTCGAACCGGGCGCGATGCTGCCCAAATTCGAACCGACCCGCCCCATGAAAGGCATCGGCGCGCTCATGATCGGCATGGTCACCGCGCAGGAAATCCGCGCGAATCTCGGCGACGTGGCCGTTTCGGGAAAGACCTGCAGCGAGTGGATCGATGATTTTATCGCCGAAATCGAGCGCGACTTCTGGAAGCCCGAGCACGCTGTGCTTATGGAAGTCGTCGCCCCGGATGGCGGCATCCTCGATCACCTCGACGGGCGCACCCTCAATCCCGGTCACGCCATCGAATGCGCCTGGTTTATCATGCACGAAGGTCGCCTCCGCGATGACCCGCGGCTCATCGCCCTCGGCGTGCAGATCCTCGACTGGATGTGGGAGCGCGGCTGGGACACCGAGCACGGCGGCCTGCTCTATTTCACCGACCTTTGCGGCAAGCCGGTGCAGGAATACTGGCACGACATGAAGTTCTGGTGGCCGCACAACGAAGCCCTCATCGCCACCCTGCTCGCGTGGAAGCTCACCGGTGATTCGCGCCACGCGACCCGGCACGCCCAGGTCCACGACTGGAGCTTCGCGCACTTCCCGGACAAGGAACACGGCGAATGGTTCGGCTACCTCCACCGTGACGGCAGCCTGTCACAGTGCGCGAAGGGAAATCTGTTCAAAGGCCCCTTCCACCTGCCGCGGGCACTTTGGTTTTGCGCTCAGGAACTGAGTCCGGAGACCGATCCGCGATAGCGATCCGCTCCCGCAAGTCAGTCCTCATGATCGGGGGAACCTCCCCTCGCCAGTCGCACTCAACGGTAGGCGTAAATCACCGTCCACGGCTGCGGACGCTCTGCCGTCGTCTGCATTGAGATCCTCAGATAATAGATACCGGTCTCCCCCGCACTCGTCATCAGACTGACGATATTCGGGGTCTCATACTTCCGGTTTGTGCCCTCGACGAGTTCCCCTTTCCCATTGTACAAGCTCAGATTCAGACCTGCCTTCCGATCCGGAACGACAAACCAAAAGGAGTACTCATTCCGCTTGAACAACTGCACCTGGATGAGACGGGCCTTCCCTGGTTCCACCTGACCAGACCAGTTCGATTCGCGCAGGATGAATGGATGGTCCCCGGACAACTCGGGAAGGGCGACCTGCTCGGCGATCCGCTTCAATTCCTCGTGGACCGGAGGAGGTTCCACCTCTGTGCTCGGCTCTGCCGGAGCCGGATCTTGCCCCCAAAGCGGCAGAGAACCCCCGCAAAGGCCGAGGATCAGCAGAACGAGCGGAACAATACTCCGATCAAATCTCATAGATGGCCTCGACGAGATTCGCCGTCGACAGCGAGATCTCGATCACCTTACCTTTGCTGATCGCGCCGCTCGCGTCCGTCTTCATGAGCGATTGCAGGTGATCCAATGTTTGTGAAATCTGACCAAAAACCTTGCCCCGTTTGGCTCGTGCGGGCAGCGTGTTGAAATCATCCTTCAGTTGTTTCACCAACTCCGGCTGATTGAGGAGATCGGATCCCTCGACCGAATAATTCTGTTTCAGAACCGAAGCGAGCGCCTGGGTTCCACCGAGCCAACCACCCAGAGAGACCAGCCCGACCAGCTCGTCGTCGCGCAATTCGGCCATCTTGTTGAGCACCGTCTGACGGGTGCGATCCAGTTCCTTGCGGCAAACGGGCCAATCTCCCTGGCCGGCGGCATTGACGATGGCATTGGCGTGTTGCTCCACCGAACTCGCGACCCCGAGCGATGAGGAGAGGCGCAGCACCTCGCGCCCAATGCGGCGGACGGCTTCTTTGTCCTGCGCCTGCACCGCGATAAACCCATCGGAGACCACCAACCCGAATAGCATCGCCGTCCGCGAGCGATTCGCATCGAGCTTGATTTCGCGCGACTCCACCTGCTTCGACCAGTCCTGAGTACCGAGCTTGTCAAGAGAGGAGAAAATCTCCAGGGGAATGGGAATCACCGACGAATCCACCACCACGAGATTCGGGTCATTCAAGTCGATGCGTTTCGGAGGCTCTTGGGCAATACCGACTGAAACAGCGGCTCCAACGAGCAGAACGGAAAACAGGCTGGATTTCATGGCATGATCGTTTAGAAAGCTTAAATATTATAGATCTCTAACAATTTTTTGGAAACTGAAATTTTCAGAGGGCACGTGCGAAAGCCCCTCCGTCGACCAGGAGCATTTCTCCCGTGATGTAGCTTCCCGCTTCGCTGGCGAGCAACAGGGCCGGACCGGCGAGTTCGCGGGGTTGTCCCCATCGTTTCAGTGCGGTTCGTTCGGCAAATTCCTGTTTTTCGGGCTCGCTGAGCAGGCTCATCGGCATATCGGTGAGAAACGGCCCCGGACCGATGCAGTTGACGGTGATCCCGAAAGGCCCGAGATCGAGTGCGCTCGCTTTGGCCAACCCGATGAGCGCGGCTTTTGAGGTCGAATAGGCATTGCGGCCCGGTTTGGACCCCACTCCGAGAACCGAGGAGATGTGGATCACCCTTCCCCACCGCTGCGCCTTCATTCCCGGTACGAGTGCCCGCGTCAGACGCATCACCGCCGTCACATTGATTTCCAGTATCCGGTCCCAGACCGCGTCGTCGATCCCGTCGATCGGCTGCGGCACGTTCACCCCGGCATTGTTGACGAGGATGTCGACGCTGCCGAAGGCTCCGAGCGCCTCAGCGGCAAGTACATCCGTCTCTTCCCGACAGGAAAGATCCGCGACCACGGCACGCACCTCCGCTCCTGGGATTCCCTCCCTGATTTCTCGCTCGGCCGCCTCCAACTCATCCGCCTTCCGGCTGCAGATCATCACTTTCGCGCCGTGCTCCACGAATCCCCGCGCGATGGCCTTGCCCAGCCCCCGGCTTCCGCCGGTGACGAGGGCGCTACGCCCGGTGAGATCAAACAAACCGTAGGACATACCGCACGATGCACGTTGACTCCGTTTCCGCAAGTGCTCCCCTTTCTCTTCGTATTCTTTCCCACATGAAATCGGCTCTTCTCATCGATCCATCCGACAACCTGGCCGTCGCCCTTCGCCCCCTCGCACCCGGAGAAAGGGTGTCGGCGGGGGATCATTCCGTGCAGATTTGCGAGCCAATCCCGCCCAAACAGAAGTTCACACTGTCCGCGATGGCACTGGGAGACCGAGCGAGGATGTACGGGGTGACGGTAGGCGTTGTCACGGTTCCCATCCCCTCCGGAGGACTCATCACCACGACAAATCTGAAACACCAGGCCGATGGATTTTCCCTGGCCAGGCGCGGGGGGGCCACCTGGTCGCCGCCTTCGGTGGAGCGGTGGAAGCAAGCGACCTTCGACGGTTTTCACCGATCCGATGGTTCGGTCGGCACTGCCAATCACTGGTTGGTCATCCCGATGGTCTTCTGCGAAAACCGCAATGTCCACGCGATCCGGACGGCCTTCGAGCGCAGCCTCGGCTACGAAAAGACCAGTCACTACGAGCGGCTCGCCCAAAATCTCGTCGATGCCTACCGACACGGAAGCGACCGCGAAACCCTGCTCGGTCTTTCGATCGAAGCAACAGACGATCCCAATCGAAATCGCGTTTTTCCAAACGTGGACGGGATCCAGTTCCTCATCCACAACATGGGATGCGGAGGCACGCGAAACGACGCTGCCTCCCTCTGCGGACTCCTCGCCGGCTATATCACGCACCCCAATGTAGCGGGAGCCACCGTGCTCAGCCTCGGGTGTGAAAATGCCCAACTCGAACTCCTCGAACGCGCGATCCGGGAACGTTCCCCCTCCTTCGAAAAGCCGCTCCTGACCTACCGTCAACAGGGTTACCCCGACGAACAGACCCTCTTGGAAACGGCGATCAAAGACACCTTCATCGCATTGACCGAGGCCAATCGCGTCGAACGAAAACCCGCCCCGCTCACTCGGCTCTGCATCGGGGTCGAGTGCGGGGGCAGCGATGGATTCTCCGGCATCTCGGCCAATCCCACCGTCGGAGCCCTTTCGGATCGTATCGTCGGCCTCGGCGGCAGCATCGTTCTTGCCGAGTTCCCCGAACTCTGCGGCGTGGAACAAGAACTCGTCGACCGCTGTGTCACCGATGAAGTGGCGGCCCGCTTCACCTCACTGACTTCCGCCTACGCCGAACGCGCCAGGGCGGTCGGGAGCGATTTTTCTCAGAATCCAAGCCCCGGAAACATCCGCGACGGCCTCATCACCGATGCGATCAAATCCGCCGGAGCGGCAAAAAAGGGAGGCAGCTCCCCCGTGGTGGATGTCCTGGACTATCCCGAGATCGTGCGAAAGCCAGGTCTCCACCTCCTCTGTACTCCCGGAGGGGATGCGGAATGCACCACCGCTCTCGCCGGAGCCCATGCCAATCTCATCCTCTTTACGACCGGATTGGGAACTCCCATGGGCAACCCAATCTGCCCGGTCATCAAGATCAGCACCAACAGCGAACTGGCGGCACGCCTGCCCGACCTCATCGATTTCGATACCGGTGCCATCATCCGCGGCGAGGCCGCCATCGAGCAACTGGGAGAGGAGCTTCTCGACTACGTCATCGAGGTCGCCTCGGGCCGGGCACAAACCAAGGCACAACGCCTCGGACAAGGTGATTTCCAACCGTGGAAACGCGACGTATCGCTTTGATACTCAATTCATTGCCTTATATTTTTTCATTTTTAGAAAAACTCTCATTTTTGAGCGCCTGCAAAATTCTTTCTTGTGAGGACGGCGCTCCGAGACTCGGGGGCAATTCTCAACTTGCCCTTCCCGGCCCCTCCC
>CALDKL010000432.1 GCA_937898895.1 uncultured Verrucomicrobiae bacterium
GGTGCTGTTTTGGGCTCCATCGGTCAGTACCACCGCTTCCGAGCCAGCCCTGAAGGTCAGCCCATCGACCTCCACCCCAGCGGCTGCGATCTCCAGGAGAGGTTTGCTGGACATCACGACGGAAAGGGCAAAATTTTCCGGAGATTCTCCGTTTTCAAGCCGCAGGTAGATCTGTTTTTCCTCGGGGTGATACATCCACAGGGCGCGCACCTGCGCGAAACCGCTGAGGGGAGTGCCCTGCGCCAACAAGGTCTTCCAATGCCAGTCACCGTCCTTGCGAGCCCGGTCAAAACGAATCTCCGCGACAAACCGATCCTTTGCGAGCAAACCCTCCGGCCGTTTCCCGGATTCAGCCACATAGACGCCAGGCAGGTCCGCCGCCTTTTCCCAGACGACGCCCAGCGGCGTTGCCCCATCCAGGATTGCGCCCGGCTTGCTGCGGAGAGCGAGTGCTTTGTCCACCCGCACATGCTCGTGAAACACTCCCGCCTCCAGAATAAGGGTATCGCCCGCGTCTGCGGCGGCGATGGCTCTGGCAAGCGGTGTTTCGGACCCCTCGCCGGGTCGCACCGTGACCTCGGCGGCGGAGAGGTGGGACCGGACAAACACGAGAGCAGCGAGGGTGGCAAGGAGCGGAAGCGGTTTCATGGATGCCGATGGAATGTCGCGGAGAGATGATGGTTGCGGGAAATCGGTTTCCGCATTCCCGCCCCTGGTTCAGTGTTTCGCCAGCCTCTCCCGCAGGAAGGGAGCGGTGCGGCTCTTCTTCGCCTTTGCCACATCCTCCGGGGTGCCTGCGGCAACGATCTCGCCTCCGGCGTCACCGGCCTCAGGTCCGATGTCGATGAGGTAGTCGGCCTCGGCCAGGATCTCCAGGCTGTGCTCGATGACAACGACGGTATGGCCTTCGTCGACGAGGCGGTGCATCACCTCGAGCAAACGTTTCACATCGGCGAGATGAAGACCGATGGACGGTTCCTCGATGAGGTAGAGATTCGACTTTGGAGAACGATTCTGCCGGAGCCGGGCGTTGCTGGCGCGACCGATGCCCTTGGTCAGTTCGGTGACCAGCTTGATGCGCTGCGACTCTCCGCCGCTGAGGCTCGGGCTGGCCTGGCCGAGATGGAGATAGCCGAGGCCTGTGTCGCCCATCAGGTTCAGAGTACGGGCGATTTTCGGCACTCCGGCAAAAAACTCGGCCGCCTCGGCAATAGAGAGGTCCATGATGTCGGCGATGGACTTGCCTCGGTACTCGACCTCGAGCGTCGCAGCGGAGTAGCGCCGTCCTCCACACTCCTCGCAGACAACGTAGGTGGTGGGGAGGAAGTTCATCTCCAGCTTGATCGCGCCGTTGCCCTTGCACGGTTCGCAGCGCCCTCCTTCCGTGTTGAAGGAAAAGCGCGAGGCGGTGTAGCCGCGGGCACGAGCCTCCGGGAGCTGGGCGAAGAGGGCGCGGATCTCGTCGAAGACCTTCACGTAGGTCGCGGGGGTGGAGCGCGAGGTCTTTCCGATCGGGGATTGGTCGACTTCGTAGACGGCCTCGATCCGTTCGACACCATGGATCGAGGTCCAGGTCTGTCGGGACTCGGCACGGGCTTTTCCCTTTGTTCCGCCCTTGCCTGCGACGAGTGCTGCGGAGACCGCCGGTTTGAGGACGCCCCGGAGAAAACTCGATTTGCCCGATCCCGAGATCCCGGAAATGGCGGTGAGGCGTCCGATGGGAAGGCGGACCTCGATCTGTTTGAGATTGTTCGCCCGTGCCCCCGTCACGACCAGCCATTCCCCCGTGTGCTGTTTCGCGGGCAGTCGACGCCGCGATCCGTTCAGCGGATGAACGAGAGGGTGGGCAAAGGCCTCCTTCGTCGGAGAGGACGGGGCGGATGGAGTCGGTTTTCCCAGGGTCGCTGCCGGACCTTTGCCCTGTTTGCGCGACGAAAACAGCTCTTTCGGATCGCCCTGCCAGACGACCTCGCCTCCGCCGCGACCCGCTCCGGGGCCAAGGTCGATGAGATGATCGGCGCGGCGAATGGTGTCCTCGTCGTGTTCGACGACGACGAGGGAGTTGCCTTTGTCCCGGAGACCCACGAGGGTGTCGAGAAGGGCGGCGTTGTCGCGCGGGTGGAGTCCGATGGTCGGCTCGTCGAGGACGTAGAGGACCCCTCGCAGATTGGAGCCCAATTGGGCGGCGAGGCGGATGCGCTGGCTCTCGCCTCCGCTCAGGGTGGTGGCGGAACGGTCGAGCTGGAGGTAGCCGAGCCCGACCTCCTCGAGAAAGGTGAGACGCTGCAGGATCTCCGGCAGAATGTCGCGGGCAATCAGAGTTCCGAATTTGTCGAAGCGAAAGTCGGCGATGGCGGCCGCAGCGTTTCTCACGGGAAGGCGCCCGAGATCAGTAATGGCGAGGTCGCCGATGCGGACGTGACGGGCAATCTCGTTCAGGCGGGTGCCCTCGCAGGCTCGACAGAGTTCGGTCTCGCTCTCCTCGGCACGGGAGCGGCGCAGTTCTTCCCGCAGCTCGGCATCGAGCACGGATTCGGCATCGCGTTCGTCGAGGCCGACCGAACCTTTTTCGACCCGCCCGTAGCCGCGACAGACGGGGCACCAGCCGTGCGGTGAATTGTAGGAAAACAGGCGCGGATCGAGCTCCTCGAACGAGCGACCGGTCTCGGGATCGACCCGCTCAGTATTCATCACATGGAGTCGGTTCGCCGCGTCGAAATAGCGCAGGGTGTTTTTGCCGAGCCGCAGGGCGGTTTCGACGAGGGCGAGCACCTCAGAGGCGGCAGTCTTCGCCGTCACTTCTCCGACAACGACGTCGATGGTGTGTTCCCGGAAGCGCTCGAGTCGCTGAAAATCGGCCACCGCGACGAGGCCGCCATCGACGAGGAGAGTGGCATAGCCGTGTTTGCCAGCCCACTCCGCGACCTCGGTGTGGTAACCTTTGCGCCCGCGCACGAGGGGCGCGAGAACACGCACGGCGCGGCCCTTTTTCGAAGCCTCGGCGCGGAGACGGCTGACGATGGCCGAGGGCGTCTGCCGCTCCACCGCATGGCCTGTATCGGGCGAATACTGGCGGCCGACCTTTGCATAGAGGAGGCGCAGGAAATGCCAGACTTCGGTGACCGTGGCCACCGTCGACTTGCCCCCGCCCCGCGAGATTCGTTGCTCGATCGCGACGGTGGGCGGCAGACCGGTGACGAGGTCAATGTCAGGACGCTCCATTTGCTCGACGAACTGCCGCGCGTATGTCGACATGCTATCGAGAAAACGCCGCTGTCCCTCGGCGAAGAGGATGTCGAAGGCCAGTGTCGATTTTCCCGACCCGCTCAGACCCGTGACGACGACAAACTGATCGCGCGGGATGGTGAGATCGAGGTTTTTCAAATTGTTCTCGCGAGCCCCGTGCAGGGAAATCGCATTGGCGGGCCGAATCGCGAGTTCGCCATCGGCAGCTTCGGCGACTCGCCCCGGTTTCTTCCTCGCAACGCCACGGGCAGCGGCACCGGAGTCGGGCGATCCCTCCCCGCTGCCGAGACGGTCCCGGAGAAACAATCCCGTCCGCGACTCCGGACAGGCGGCGACTTCCTCGGGGGTTCCCGCCACGACGACCTCTCCGCCATTCACTCCGGCTTCGGGTCCGAGGTCGATGACATGGTCGGCGCTGGCGATGACGTCGAGATTGTGCTCAATGACGACGACGGAGTCCCCTGCCTCGACGAGTCGATCGAAGACTTTCAGGAGCATCGCGGTGTCGTCGAAATGAAGCCCCGTGGTGGGTTCGTCAAACAGGAGGAGCGATGTCTTTCCGTCCTGCCGCTTCCTTCCCGGCGAGGCGAGAAGGTGACCGACGAGTTTGAGCCGCTGGCTCTCGCCCCCTGACAAGGTATTGAGCGCCTGTCCGAGGCGCAGATAGCCGAGCCCGACCTCGGCGAGAAGACGCAGTCCGGAGACGACCGAGGCGGCAGGTTTTCCCTCCATCGCGGAGAACCAGGAGATCGCTTCGTTCACTGTCAGGGTGAGCACTTCGTGGATGTTCCTGCCGTACAGGGACACCTCGAGCGCCTCGGGAGTGTAGCGCCTGCCCTCGCACTCGGGACAGGTGACGAAGAGGTCGCTGAGGAATTGCATCTCGACTTTCTCGAAGCCGTTGCCCAGGCAGCGGCCGCAGCGCCCCGTCCCGCTGTTGAAAGAGAAATAGCCCGGCGTGATGCCGCGCGACACCCCGTCCGGAGACTCGGCGAAGAGTCGGCGGATCGTATCGAAGAGTCCGGTGTAGACCACGGGCGTCGAGCGAGGAGTCCGGGCGAGCGGCGCCTGATCCACCATGACCACTTCGCGGAGGTGACCGGCCCCCCGGATTTCCCTGCATCGTCCCACCTCCGTCTCCCCGGTCGCCTGGCCGAGAGCCTCGAGCAGATTGCCGTGGAGGACGGAGTGGACGAGAGTCGATTTTCCGGATCCGGAGACTCCGGTGACGCAGCAGAGCACCCCGAGTGGGAATTCGACATCGATCTTTTTCAGGTTGTGGCAGGCGGCGCGTTTCACACTGAGCCAACGGGTCGGCTTGCGGCGGCACGCGGGAAGCGAAATGATTTTCTCTCCCGATAAATATTGCAATGTCAGGGAGTCGGGATGGACTTTCCCCGCTGCGGCGGCAGCGGATGGCGTGGCCGCGCCGGGACCGGCATAGACGAGTTCGCCTCCGCTCTCTCCGCGTCCCGGACCGATGTCGAGGAGGTGATCGGCGGAGCGGATCACCGATTCCTCGTGTTCGACGACGACGAGGGTATTGCCGAGATCGCGGAGTCGATGCAGCACCCCGATGAGCCTGCCCACGTCGCGAGGATGGAGGCCCACGGTGGGCTCGTCGAGGACAAAGAGAGTGCTGGTGAGACTCGCTCCGAGGCAGGTCGTGAGGTTGACTCGCTCCGTCTCACCCCCGGAGAGACTGCGGGTGGGCCGGTCGAGATTCAGATAGCCGAGTCCGACCTCGCGCAGATAGCCGAGCCGATTCGAGATCTCGCGGTGGAGCATCGTCGTGGTCTTGTCGGCGGCGGTGAGGTCGATGTCCGAAACGAACGCGGCCAGGTCATCAATGGAGAGCTGCCACAGTTCAGGCAGGGTCTTTCCGGCGATGCGGAAGGCGAGGGCCTCGGGCTTCAGGCGAGTGCCCCGACAGGTCTTGCACAAGGTGTAGCTGCGATATCGGCTGAGGAAGACCCTGACATGCATGCGATAGGCACGCGATTCGAGCCAGTCGAAGAACCCGCGCACGCCATACCAGACACCCTGGCGCCACGCCTCTTCGGGATCGCCGCCCTCGCCCTCGAGGATCCATTTCTGATCGGCGGCATCCATCTCGTCGAACGGAGTGACGAGACTGAGGCCGCGGCGGCGGGCGGTGCGCTCGAGGTCTTCCTCGCATTCGTAGTAGGAATCTCCCTGAAAGGCGCGGACGAGTCCTTCGGCGATTGAGAGGGATTTGTCAGGGAGGGCCTTGTCGAGATCGATCCCGATGACGCGGCCGAATCCCCGGCAGACGGGACACGCGCCGAGGGGATGATTGAAGCTGAAGAGACCCGGGCTCGGTGCCTTCAGGATCGTGCCGGTCTCGGGCGAACTCCAGTCGCGGGAAAACGAGAGACGTTTTCCCGAATCGGGGTCCACGATGGAGACGACGCCTTTCCCGAGATCGAGGGCGCGTTCGAGAGCCTCGAGGAAGCGCGCCTTTCGCACCGGATCGATGCGATCCTGGATGACCTCGACACGGGCGGGCAGAATCTTGTGACTGCACCCTGTCGGATCGTCGACCCGACAGGGTTTTCCGTAGAGCCAGACGCGCAGATAGCCCTGCTGCTGGAGGAAGGAGAAAAAATCCGCCACTTTCGTTCCGGCGGGAGCATCGATGGCAAAGAGGATGAGCAGAGACTTGCCTGTGCCAAATTGCGCGATCGTCTTTCGCAGGATGGAATCGGGCGAATCGGGCGCAATTTCTTCGCCCGAGACAGGATCGTAGCCCCTGGCGAGGCGAGGGAAAAGGAGCTTCAGGTAGTCGTTGATTTCGGTGATGGTTCCGACCGTGGAACGGGTGGATTTCACCGCGTTCTGTTGCTCGATGGCGATGGCCGGGGGAATGCCGCGGATCGCATCGACGCGGGGCTTGTCCATGCGGTCGAAAAACTGCCGCGTGTAGGGCGAGAACGTCTCCACATACCGCCTCTGCCCCTCGGCGTAGAGGGTCTGGAAGGCGAGACTCGACTTGCCCGATCCGCTGGGACCAGTCACGACGGTGAGTTTGCCGATGGGCACATCGAAGTCGATGCCCTTGAGATTGTTCTGCCGCGCCCCCCGTACCTCGATGAGGGAGTCGGACGGAAGGGATTCTCGTGTTCTCTTGCTCGCCATGCGCCGTGTGCCCCGGAGGTTACGCGCAGCGGGGCGGGATGCATGGGGAAAAAATTCGCAGAATTCGCAGGGAAAGGCGAAACCTCCCCGCTCGGGTTTCGAGCCCGATCTCCTGTGGCCTCAGAAAGCCGCAGAATGAGGGCCATGATCAAGAGAGCAAAGGCATTGAATCGATCTGGCGGGACAAATCACCCTGAATCCGAAGATGGGGAACCACGGAACACACCGAACACACCGAACACACCGACAAATCAAGGACACAGTCATCCCATAGGTTTGCGTTGATGCAATCCTGAGCCTGATTTGGCGGCGTTTTGGGGTGGTTTTTCCGGGGGTGGCGATTGCGAGTTTTCTGGGGGATGGGCCTGGAGTGAGCGTTTGCGGGCGGATGCTGTCCCATGAGATTACCGGCGCATCGGCTCCAAGCCGGGCAACCACGCGTCCTGGAGGGCTCCGACCACCCGCATTCGACCCGATGCTGTCCCATAGGATTTGAGGTGTTCGAGCAGGTCGATGCGTTCCCAGAGCGCCGAGCGCGCCACCGCGAAGAGGCGCGTGAAGCTGTGCCCCCATTCCGAGAGGTGCGCCAGGTAGCGCAACAGCACGTAGACCAGCAGCGCCGCGTAGACCTGCCAACGCACCGCGTTGGCGCTGTGCCCGAGAGCCGAGCGGAGCGAGTCAGCCAGCCGCAGGCTGCCCCGAAGGGGTGAGCGCAGCGAAGCAAAGCCGGAGAGCTTCAGGCTCTGCTTGACCTGCTTGAAGAACACTTCGATGTCCCACCGGCGGCGATAGAGGTCGCACACTGATCGGGGGCTCCAGACGGGGTTGTTGGTGAGGAAAACCATCACGCGCCATTGGCCGTCCACTTCCACCCACGCCTCGACGCGGCGCACGCGCAGGCCCTTGTGCTTGCCTTGCAGCACCACGACCTGGTCCTTGATGATGTTCTCGTGCCCCTTGGTGAGGTTCCGGGCCGCGCGATACTTCATGTTGTCCTTGGCGCGGGTCACCCACCACACCCCGCGCTCGCCGAGTTCGGAGAGGTGGAGGAAATCGACGTAGGCCTTGTCGAAGACCACGATTTGATCCCGCCTCCCGGCGGCCCCCTCTGGGTTGCCGCTTCGCGTCAATCTATCTCGCTCCGCTCGATTCGCCCGCCCCCACGCCCGCGCAGACCTCGCGGGCGCGCTTGTTGTCGTGGTGGGCGGCGGTGTCCACCACGGCGAAGGAAGGCAGGAAGCTGTGCAGGTCGAGGCGCAGGTGCATCTTGGCCGCCGCCTTGCGCCGCCGGTGCCTGGCCCAGTCCAGGCAGTTTGCCACCAGCTGGATGACGGTCGAATCCACCGCGTGGACCCTGACCTTGAAGCGCCGCAGCAATCCCTTGCCCCGGCGTCCGGTCGCAAAGGACGGGCAGGAGTGCTGGAGGTGGCCGAGGGTCGACCAGAAGAGTCTCTCGATGAAGTCGGCGTCGCGGTGCTTGTTGGCGTGGGAGAGGGTGTTGCGGGCCGGAGCGCTCACCCCGAAGCGGGAGAGGGCCGCGCGCTTGAGCCGCAGCCAGTCGCACACGTCGTTGAGGCCGACGGCGTGGGCGAGCTGCGCGAAGAGCATCGCCGCGAGATGGCTGCGGACGCAGAAGTTGCGTGCCTTGGCCTCCACTCCAGACTCCCGCGCGTGTCGGCCAATGAGCCTGCGAGGAACGAGGTTGAGCAATTGATGGAGGACGGTAACATTGGATCGGGTTGGCGTTTGTTTGTTCATACACCCCTACCGAGTGGCAGGGGATCAAAGGGCGCCA
>CALDKL010000433.1 GCA_937898895.1 uncultured Verrucomicrobiae bacterium
TCGGGGCCTGCTCGGAGACGGACGTGATCGGAAAACACGATTTTGAACTCTTCCCAGAACAACTCGCCCGAAAATTCCGCACGGATGACGAACAGGTGATCACCACGGGAAAGCCGAAACTGAAGATCGTCGAACTTTTTTTCAACCGTCAGGGTCTTCCCGATTGGTTTTTCACGAATAAATTCCCCGTCTTCGGTCGCGACGGCTCGGTCATCGGGGTGATGGGTACGGTGCAGAGTTACACGGGACGGAAATCGGCCTTTGTTCCCCATCAGCAAATCGACCGAGCGGTCACCTTTCTCCGCGAACACTTCCACGAACCGATCAATCTCACCGACCTTGCCAAACGCACCGGCATGTCGGTGCGCCAGTTCAATCGTCGGTTTCGCGAAGTCTTCGGCACGAACCCGAGGACTTTCCTGATCAAGACCCGCATCCAGGCCGCCTGCGAGGTCTTGCGAACCGAAGACAAGCCCATCGTCGAGATCGCACTCGAATTCGGTTTCTGCGACCAAAGCGCCTTTACCCAACATTTCCGACGACACATGGGCCTGACTCCTGCCGCCTATCGAAAGCGCAGTTGAGTGCCCCGTGCTTCCCTGCTGCTCGACGCCCCCCCGTGAGCGCGGCTCGTGTGGTCTCAGCCAGATTCGTGTGCCACATCCGTGAGGCATCGTTTTCCCCTTCCAGACGAAAGGAGGGAGTGGCGCGATCTCAACGACCCGCGAACCACACGGAAGGTGGACAAGCGCCCCGCTGGTCGCGACGAAACGATCTCGCGGCATGGCGCACCGCCTCGCATGACAACAAGCCTCACCGCCCCATCCTGACAAACTCCTCCTCCGACAGGATTCCGTCGCGATTCACATCAAAGATCGGGAAGCGTCGGCGTCCCTCGGTTTTGTCCGGAAATCCTTGCAGGTATTCGTCTCTCGTCAATCGTCCGTCGCCATCGATATCCTTCCGCACAAACATCGCCTTCCGGTCTGTCGCCCCCTCTCCCGGTGCCGCCGGAGGACCGGGCGCGACCACTTTCTTCGGCTTGCCCTTCCCGCGGGCATCAAAGGGAATCCCCGACGCCGCCACCGAATCGCGCAATGGACTCGGCGGGAGGGTTTTCACCCAGTCGAGTGCCTTGTCGGAGAGCCGTTTCACGATCTCCGGTTCTTTCGCAGCGAGATCGGTGTGCTCTCCCGGATCCCCCGGGATCTGATAGAGCTGCGCGTGACCGCCCTGGTGATCGAGGAAGAGTTTCCAGTCGCCCTCACGGATTGCCAGCATCGGCGGCTCGTAGCCATCCTCCGGCCCCTGCACGGTGAAGAGCCATTCCCAAAACAGAGCTTTCTCCCGCGGCGCTGTCTTCCTCCCGAGCCATCGGTCGCTCTGATCCTCTCCGTCGCATACCAGCGTGGCAGGGATTTCGACTCCGGCGAGCGAACAGATTGTGGGCAGGAGATCGACTGCGGCGACGACGCTCGTTTCATCGACGCGACCCGCCGCCACCTTTCCGGGCCAGCGCACCAATCCGAAGGTGCGGATGCCGCCTTCATACAGGCTCCGCTTCCGCCCCCGCAGCGGACCTGGGCTGCCCACTCCGGCGTTCGCGGCATTGCCGACGCGGTAGTCCTCGGGACCATTGTCACTCGAGAATACGAGAATCGTATTCTCCGTCATTGCCATCTCGTCGAGGGCGTCGAGGAGGCGGCCGATCTCGGTGTCGAGATTGGTGAGCGAAGCACAATAGATCTTCATCTGGCTTTCGAGATCCTTTGCCCCGGCCAGATACTTCCTCATCCACGGACCAAAGGCGGGATCATCGGCCTTCGGTTTCAGGTCCGCGCAGACCTCGAGCTGCTCGGCCGAGGGGGCGAGCTTCGCGTGGGGGATCAGCGTCCACAGATTCACAAAACACGGTTGATCCCGATGCTCTCGGAGGAAGGCAATCGTGTCGTCGACAAAGAGCCCGGTGGATCGCGACCAGAAATCAGGCTTTCCCCGTGCTTCCTCGTAGGTCGGCCCATTGCCGGAAGCAATCCTCGCGACATCGAACCCATACGCCTCCGGAGTCGGTGCCCCTGGTCCCGACCCAAGGTGCCACTTCCCGAAATGGGCGGTGGCATAGCCTGCGGAGCGTAGCAGGTCCGGCAAGGTCGTCACTCTCTCGTCGAGCCAGTTCGGCATGGAGCGTGCCTCGTTCACGACCGCATCGGATAGGTGCCCGTGGAGGTGGTGACGCGAGGGGAAATGCGAGGTCATGAACGCCACTCGACTCGGAGAACAAACCGCTGCCGCGACATAAAACTGACGAAACCAGGTTCCCTCCTCCGCGATCCGATCCAGATTCGGTGTTTTCACGTAGGGATGACCCGCGAAATGCGCATCCCCCCATCCCTGGTCGTCGGTAAGGAGGAAGATCACATTGGGTCGCGTTTCCGCGCACAGCGACTGGCCCAGCCCCATCAGGACAGGGAGGACCAGGCCAATCAGAGCGAGAGTTTTCATCGGAGGTGTCGAATGGGATGACAAGAAACCCTCAACCCGGCTCCTCGTTGCCGCAAAATCTGACGCATTGTCGCCACCATTCGCCCATCCACCATTTTCCGATCCCGATCGCACCCGATCCCCGGCCCACGAGGCAAGGCACCCTCATGCGATCAGATCCTCGATGACCCGTCCTCCGAACTGGCTCAGTTGTTTGAAGCGTCCCGCGTGATAAAACGTGAGCCGATTGTCGTCAAGTCCCAGCAACCGCAGCAGGGTGACGTGAAAATCGCGAAGATGCGCCTTGCCCTCGACCACCTCCATGCCGAGTTCATCCGTCGATCCGATGGTGTGCCCGGCCTTGCATCCGCCCCCGGCGAGCCAGATCGTCATGGCGTTGGGATTGTGGTCGCGCCCGTAGGCGGTTCCTCCGCGCACTCCATTGTCCGGTGTCCTCCCGAATTCGCCGCACCAGACGAGGAGGGTCGAATCGAGCAGACCCCGTTCCTTCAGATCGGCGATGAGGGCTGCGATGGGCTGATCGACACCTGCGACGAGATTGCCGTGGGCGCGCTCGATATAGTCGTGGCTGTCCCACGATCCGTGATAGAGCTGCACAAAACGCACCCCTTTTTCGACGAGCTTGCGGGCGAGGAGACATTTCCGACCAAAGGCATCGGTGGGGTCCCTGCCAATGCCGTAGGCGGCCCTGGTCTTTTCACTCTCCTTCGAGAGGTCGAGCGTCTCGGGCACCTGGGTCTGCATACGAAAGGCCAGCTCGAAGCTGTCCATTCGCGCGGCCAGTTCGGCATGGTCAGGATGCTCGGCTGCGTGTGCCGCATTCAACGTGGTGAGGAGATCGAGATTCTTCCGCTGATGCTCGCGCGTCACTCCCGGCGGCGGGGAAAGGTCAAGAATGGGCGATCCTTTCGGGCGCAGTGGGGTGCCCTGAAAGTGCGCCGGGAGAAAGCCGTTGCTCCAGTTCGCCGATCCTCCCTGTGGATAGCTGACCTCGGGCAGGACGATGAATCCAGGCAGATCCTGATTCACGGATCCCAACCCATAATTCACCCACGCACCGATGCCCGGATCCCCGCCGAAGCGATTGCCCGTATTCATCTGGTACATCGCGGTGGGGTGATTGACACTGTCGACGGTGCATCCGCGGAAGAAACAAATCTCGTCCGCGACCCTGGCGAGGTGCGACCAGTTTTCCGCCATGTCGGCCCCGCATTTCCCCGCCTTGTGAAACGAGAACGGGCTTCGCACGTAGTAGCGTTTTCCGCTCTCCATCGCTGACTTCTCCCTGCCCTCTCTGACAAACTCTTTGAGGTGGATTTTCCCGAGCAGGGGCTTGGGATCGAAGGTGTCGATGTGCGAAGGTCCACCCTCCATCATCAGGAAGATGACTTGTTTGGCTTTTGCCCCAGGAATAGGTCCGGGCTTCGGTGTCAGCGGCCCCTCCCTGGCCTTGTCCTCGGCGTGGAGGACACTGAAAGCGACGCTGCCGAGAGAGGCCCCGAGGCCGAACACAAACTCCCGTCGCGTCGGCGCATGCAGGGCACGAGCCCCGGCACAGGGAAAATAAGGACGGTGGGTCATGGCGGGCAGGATGGACGAAGGGGACCAACGAAACGAACAAACACAGACGGCATCGCTCGAAGCCGCCGCAGGACACTTCTTCCTCCCCAGGTTTTCAGTGCCGCCGCACGCAGATCTCCGCCCTCGCGGGACCCTCCGGATCGCCCCGGCGCGTCGGCAGCCTTGTCTGGAGTTTCAATACACATAGACAAACTCGTTCGCGTTCAGGAGTGCGAGACACACATCGCCGAGTGCCCTCGTCCTCGCATCGCAATCGCCGGGCCGGAGATCGGGCACGAAGTCGGCGTAAGCGTGCAGTTTCTCATCGAAGGCAAACTTTTCTCCGGTGTTTTCCTCGACCGCCTCGCGACGCACGGTCAGGGGCGGCGCACTCTTCGCAAAGACCGCCTTTTCCTGGATCGGCACCATCGCCCGCCAATGGTCCAGACACCTCGCCACCTCCTCCTCCGTCGCGCCGCGTCCAAAGACAAGCAGGAAACAACGGCGGATCGCCGCCGCCTCGTCGTCCTTCGCATCGCCAAGGACTCGTTTCGCCAGTGCCAACGACCGTGCCTGGCTCGCCTGGCCATTGAAGAGCGCGAAGACCTGCGGCGTCACCGTGCTGGTCTCGCGACGCTCGCAGGAGAAATCCGGAGCGGGCGCATTGAAGACCTCTCGCAGGGGATCGGACTGACCGCGCAGCTTCAGCGCATAGAGGGAACGCCGGTGCCGCTGTTCCGGTTTCGGATTCGGCACCCAGGCGGCGGCAAACGTACCCATCACCTGACGCGGCTGCATCGCCGCCTCGAGGTTGATCTCGGGGCGGTTGGGGATGCCTCCGAGGGTGCGATTCAGTTCCCCGCTTGCCGCCAGCATCGCATCACACAACTCTTCCGCACTCAGACGACGGGGTTTGAAAACCGCATAACACTCCTCCAATT
>CALDKL010000434.1 GCA_937898895.1 uncultured Verrucomicrobiae bacterium
TCCGCACGCTTTGCGCCGCGCAGGGCATCGTGCTGCCCGATCCGCAGACGGTCATGTTGCCACCGTTCTTTTTCACCCATCTCATTTCGTCATCCTGCAGAAAGGGACCGAGCGGGTAACAGGTCGAGATCGAAAGGACGACACCGTGTGTTTTCAGAAGAGCCTGAAAGGCACCGTCCCCCATGGCCTCGATCTGTTCGCGGTGTGTCGCGTGAACCTTGCGCCAAATGTCAATCGACTCTGCTCCCGACTTTCGCACCTCGCCAAGAACCTCATCAAGGGGGAGATCGCCGTAGAGTGCGGAGGAAAGGACGTAACGGATCGAAAACCCCTCCTTCGCAGCGGCGCACAGCGCACGGGGAAGTATCACGGAGGATCCGAGGATTCGACAGACGTTGCGCCGATTCATTAGTCGTGATCTTTGTTGGGTGTCTTGTCAGGCCCGTTTCGCGGCTTCTGCCTCGAGCATTCGGATCCATGGCCCCACATAGTGGCCATTGTCATGGAAGGTGCGGCCGGAGACAAGGTTCCCGTCAATCACGCAGGGTTCGTTCACATAGATCCCGCCACAAACCTCGAGGTCGAATTTGCATTTGGCCACCGTCGCCATGCGCCGTCCGCGGACGCGGTCCGCCCTCGCCGGAATTTCGACACCGTGGCACACGCTCGCACACGGTTTGTTCTGATCAAAGAACCACTGCGTCATTCGAATCAGATCGGGATCCTCGCGGATGTATTCCGGAGCGCGCCCGCCGGAGAACAGGATCCCCAGGTATTCCTCGGGTTTCACTTCCGCAAAGGCGAGGTCGGCCCGGATCTGATACCCTTCCCACTCCCGGGTGATCGTCCAGCCGGGACGCACCTCATGCATCACCATCTGATAGAGTCGCTTCTCCGGAGCGATCACAATCGGTTGGATCTTCGCTTCCTGGAGCCGGTAGAAAGGATACAGGGTATCGACGGTTTCGGTGGCATCACCGACGACAATGAGGGCTTTTCCAATCCAGTCTGACATAGGGAACAAAATAGAGGACGGCGAGAGTTTGTCATTCCACTTCCGCTTCTCAATTTATCAGGTTTTTCGTCGCGGCTCGCGACCAACTCAACTCACCCGGATTGCTCATTCACCGCAAGGGAATGAGTATTTCGCATCCGTTTGACAAGACCTCCAAAACGAGTAGGCTGAATTGCTTTCAGGTTTTTCGTCAGCTTGAAAACCCGATCTTCCACTCCCGTCAGACGGGTTGCCATCCTCGTTGAGACGACCCGCAGCTACACCCGCGACCTGCTCTCAGGAGTCTCCCGCTATCTTCATCGCCACGGCTCGTGGTCAACCTTTCTCGAACTGCGCGCCTTTGAATCCTCCGTCCCCCCCTGGCTCTCGGGGTGGGATGGCGACGGCATCCTGACAAGAACCCACAGCAACGCGATGGCACAAGCCATCCTTTCCACGGGATTGCCGACGGTGGAACTTCGCTCGACGAGGTACACCCCGCGACTTCCCTTCGTCGGGATGGACAACGCGCTCATCGGCCAGGCCGTGGCCGAGCATTTTCTCAATCGCGGGTATCGTCGCTTCGCCGCCTACACTCTCGACACCGAAGCCTTCTTCCGAGAACGGGTCAATCGATTCGTTGATCATGTTGAAGCCTCCGGGAGCCCCTGCGTCCTCCTCCCGGCAATGGGTGAATCGACGCCGCGCGACTGGGAGGCGCATCAGAAGCAGCTGATGCGCTGGCTCGATTCGTTGGCGAAACCGGTCGGGATTTTTGCGACGAACGATCAGCTCGCCGTTCGCCTCCTCGATGCCTGCCGACGCGCCGGGATTGCCGTTCCCGAGGAAGTCGCCGTGGTCGGTTGCGAAAACGAAGAGACGCTCTGCGAGTTTGCCTCCCCTACCCTGACAAGTGTTCGATTCGATGGTCTCGTCGTCGGCTGGAATGCGGCGGAACGGCTCGATCGGCTCATGCGTGGCGAAGAGGACGACGGACATCCCATCCTCGTGCCGCCAAAGGGCATTGAGGTGCGCGCCTCTTCGGATGAATTCGTGATCGAGGATGCGATTGTGTTGCGCGCCGCGCGACTCATCCGCGAGCGGGCCTTCAGCGGCCTGAACGTGGCGGAACTCGGCGCCTTGCTCGGCGTCTCCCGCAGCACCCTCGAACGCCGGATGAAGTCCTCCCTCGGGCGGTCACCGATGGAGGAGCTTCTCCGCATTCGCTTTCGCGAAGTCAATCGACTTCTCCGAGCCACCGGCCTCACCATCGATCTCATCGCCGAGCAAACCGGTTTCACTCATGCTCGCTACCTGCAGACCGCCTACCGCGAACGCTTTGGCATGACTCCGGGCGAGTTCCGTCGGCGGAATGCAGAGCGATAGCCGCCTTCCCCGCGAACCCGACTGGCTCACGAAGCAAGGGCGCGCCAAAGCACTGGCGAAACGTTCAGGGCGCTCCGGCAACCAAGTCGATGCTCCGTCTTTTCCCGAATGAAGCGTCGTGGTTGGAATCGATTCAAGATCCTGGCTGCCCGCTCAAAACATCGTCGCATCAGGGATCCGGATTGCGGAGATCACGAAAGGTTCCAAGCACGTTCTTCTGCAAATCGCGCAGGACGCGCAGATCGCCCCAGTCCGCACCGCGCATGCGACGTGCTCCGGTGCTACGCCGCACGCCGAATCGCCCCTGCTGAGATCGCTCGCGCTCGAAAACAGCATTCACAAACTCTTCCGAACCGAACACTGCGCCATCACAGAAGTATCGCACCCGGTGGCGCAGAGCCTCGCGCAAGGACATTTGGCCACGGTTCTCGACGACGGCTTCGACCGCCGATTCCGTCAAGCCGCGACGGCCGACAGATTCACAATCCACGCTCCCGGCAATCTCCTGCCCTTTCAGATAGAGGAACATCCGGTAACGCGCTGCCGTGCGTCTCCAGTCGTGTTGGAACGTGGTATCATGGAGAGCCTCATCGAGGATCCTCCCGAGCCCCTCGCGCGCCCTCTGCGCACGACGACCACCTCCGACCGCCTCTGCATACCCGCTCCATCGATAGTCTTCCGGTTTCGAGACGAGACCTGCCCGCACCGGGTTCAGGTCGATGTAGGCCGAAATCGTGAGCAGGGCCTGTTCATGATCCTCCACCAGCACACTTTTGTAACGTCTCTCCCAGAGTGTTCCGGTCCGGCCGAGACGCTTGTTCATGTAGAAGGTGAACCGTTGTTTCAACTCCTTCAGAAAGAGTCCGAGATCCCCCCTGCGCCGTTCGTAGCGATGGAGGATTTCTTGATGTCGGCCTTCGTTCCCCAATTTCCGAGCCGCCTCCAGTTCCTGTTTCACACTTTCAACTGTTCCGCCGTCGTAGAGCAGCGGCAGCACCGCAAGCAGTCTCTCCTCATCCAATGGAACGAGCGTTTCGCGATCCGGCACCTCCAGTAGGAGATGAAAGTGATTCGCCATCAGGCAGTAGGTCACCACCCGCACTCCGGTGAAAGCTTCCTGATTGCGAAGGATCTTGCGCATAACTTCCTTCTCGCGATCCCCAAAGACCTTGCGTCGATCCACGACGCGAGACATGACATGATAGAAAGCTCGACCGGTTCCAAGGATTCTGGAGGTTTTCATGTCAACAATAGACTATCAAGCCCAGGAATTCGACAGAGGCATAACGGGTGCAATGAGCGTTACAATCATTGCATCGATCTCCCCACATGCAAGGTTAATTTGTCTGACAAACTATTATCGACAAACTGTTATCTTGACAAAATTTGCCCGCGCCCGCGCCCTATTCGGTCGGACCGCTGCGCGGCGAAAATCTTTACAATTTTCTGACTTCGACTCCGTCGTTCGCCCGTTTAAGGTGGTGCATGAGCCTGCCCCGCCTCGCCTTGATCTGGTTTGCCCTGAGCGTTACCTGTTGCCCGATGCCCTCTCCCGCTGCCCCCCGCGAAACCGAATGGAAGAAAGTGGAAGAACACTTCGCGAACGCTCTGCCAGAATCAGCCATCGAAGTTCTCACCTCCCTCGAAGCCTCCGCCAAAGCCGAAAAGGCCTGGCCAGAGGTGGCCAAGGCAATCGCCTACCGCGTCGTCGCAGAAACGCAGATTCAGGGAGACCAGCCAGAGGTGCGCATCCGCCTCTACGAAACCGCCCTGGCCTCGGCTCCGGCGGAGACGATCCCCATTCTGAAAACTCTCCTTGCCAGCGCCTACTGGAGCTATTTTCAGCAAAACCGCTGGCGCATCCTCCAGCGCACCCGCACCAGCGAAGCTCCCGGCGAAGATTTCGAAACCTGGGACCTGCCCCGGCTTCTTTCGCAAATCGACCTGCGCTATCGCTCGGCTCTCGAAAATGCGGCGAATCTGCAACACATCCCCATCTCCCACTTCGACCTGCTCCTGGAGAAAGGCAATGTCCCGGATCGGTTTCGTCCGACTCTATACGACTTTCTCGCCCGCGAGGCACTCGCCTTTTACTCTGCTGCGGAACAGGCAGGATCGGCACCGCAAGATGGCTTCGACTTTGACGCCAGTTCCCCGGCACTCGGCTCCCTGACGGAATTCCTCGCATGGAGGCCCGAATCCACCGATTCCACATCTCCGAAGCTGAGGGCCATCTCTCTCTTTCAGGATCTGCTCCGTTTCCACGAGAACGATGCGGATGCTGCGGCTCGCACCCTCGTCGACCTCGATCGCATCGCCTGGGCCGCAGACGAAGCCACCGGTGATCGCGCCGATGCCCGCGCCCGCGAACAACTGACTACGCTCCTCTCGACACGCGAAGCTGACGAATCCGGAGTCGCCGTCGCAGCGGCCCTCTCGGAACGGCTTCTTCGCGAAGAGGAACCGGCCGAGGCCCGGCGCATCGCAAAAGCCGCTGCAGAACGTTTTCCCGATTCTGTCTTCGCCACCACCTGCCGGAACGTTGTGAAACGCGTTGAATCGCGCGAACTCCTTATCGGTGCCGAAAAGATCTGGAACTCTGCCGATCCGGAAATCGAGGTCACCTACCGCAATCTCGAATCCATTCATTTCCGTCTCGTGGCTCGTGATTGGCGTCTCTCCGGGCAACGCTGGGATACGCCAGACAACGTCCCTCGCGATGCCCTTCTCGAAGCGCTAAAGCAGAAACCCGTCGTCTCGTGGGATAGGGATCTTGTCAGGACGGAAGACTACCAGCAACGGACCGTCCGCGTCACCGCTCCGACCGAACTGAACTCTGGCTTCTACCTGCTCCTCGTCAGTGCCAAAGTCGATTTTTCTCTCGATGACAATCAACTCTCGGCGACCACCATCTGGGTCTCTCCTCTCTCCCTCATCACCCGCCAGACACCGACCGGGGCGGAAGGTTTTGTTCTCGATGCTCTCTCCGGAGAACCGATTTCAGATGCCGTGGTGGAAGTCTGGTCTGCCGACAACGACGGACGGTGGAAATGCGATAAGCCCCCCCGGAAAACCGACGCGGCGGGTTTCTTCGAGGAAAAGGCGAAGGACCGGGCTGTTCTTTTTCTCGCCAGACACGGGGATGCGAGAATCGCAAGTGTCCCGATTCATCTGTGGAGCGGAGAGACGGAATCCGATCCGATCAGGACGCAGATTTTCACCGACCGATCCCTCTATCGACCCGGCCAGACGATACGCTTCAAAGGCATCCACTACCATGCCGACACCGACAAAAACGACTATCACTCCATTCCTAACAAAAACCTCACGATATGCCTCTGTGATGCCAACGGAGAAGAGGTCGAAACACTTGCGGTAAAGAGCAATGAACGCGGCGGGTTCAGCGGTTCGTTCACCGCACCAAAAGGCCGTCTCACCGGGGCCATGACGATCGAGGAGGGCTCTCATGGCTTCGCTTCGATCTCGATGGAGGAATACAAGCGCCCCAAATTCAAAGTGGCCATCGACGCTCCGGCCCGGTCGCCCAAACTTGGTGAGGAGGTTCTCCTGAAGGGGCATGCCGATTCCTATGCCGATGCGCCCATCGATGGCGCTGAAGTGCGCTGGCGCGTCACGCGGGAGGCTCGCTGGCCCGGCTGGCTGCGCTGGTGCGGATGGTTTTTTCCACCGCCGATCCAGGGCCCCAGGGAGATCGCAAACGGAGTCGCAACGACGGCACCTGACGGCAGCTTTTCCCTCACCTTCCTGGCCGAACCGGATCGGTCGGTGGAGGAGAAAGCCGAGCCATCCTTCGATTTCACGATTCACGCCGATGTCACCGACTCGACGGGTGAAACGCGGTCCGATTCGCGGCATGTCACGGTTGGCTACACCGCATTGAAGGCCGAAATTTCGGCGGAGGATTGGCAGACCATCACAAAACCTGTGATCCTCGAGCTGAACACCACCACCCTCGACGGTGAACCGCTCGCAGCCACAGGCACGGTGACGGTGCATCGTCTCCGGGCTCCCGAGGCGACGCAGCGTCCGCGCCTTTCTCACGGTCGTCCGTTCCCGCGCACCAAAACGGAAAAAGATCCCGACCTCTCCGATGCGAACCAGTGGCCTCTCGGCGAAATGGTGCAACGAGACTCCTTTACGACCGACGAGCAGGGCAAAGGCAAGCTCGAAGTCAAACTCGCCGCCGGAGAATACCGCGCCATCCTCGAAACAAAAGATCGCAATGGTCGCGCCGTCACCTCGCTGCTTCCGATCCGGGTGCTCGACCCCATTTCGAAAGCGTTTCCCGTCCGCGTGCCGCATCATCTCTCGGCGGAACAGTGGACGCTCGAACCCGGCCAGTCGCTCGAGGCCCTCTGGGGGACGGGCTACGCTACGGGACGCGCTCTCATCGAGATCGAACATCGCGGAAAAATCGAGAAGCGTTTTTGGACGGCGGAGGGTCGCACCCAGCAAACCCTTTCTCTGCCGGTGACCGAGAAGGAGCGCGGAGGATTCACCCTGCACGTCACCCAGATTCGCGAAAACCGTGCCCATCTCAGCAGCCGCTTTGTCACCGTTCCGTGGACCAACAAGAAATACTCTCTTCGGTGGGAACACATGCGCAACAAGCTCGAGCCCGGCGCAAAGGAAAGCTGGACGCTCCTCGTCGAAGGGACTTCGAAAGAGGAACCTGTCGAGATGGTCGCGGCGATGTACGATGCCTCGCTCGATGCCTTTCTTCCACACGGCTGGCCGGATGGATTCGGAGTCTTTTACGCGGACAATTCCCGCCGCTACAGTGAGTTTCAGAACACATGGATTCCGGGGTTCCGACCCGTTGTCCAATGGCGGGTTGCCTATGAAAGCGACCGTCCGATATGGCGTCGGTTTCTACCCCAACTCGATGCCACCCCCGGCTCATTCGGTTACGCGAGAAACGGTGTCCGCAGGAAGTTGGCCCAACGATCACCGGATACCCCCGTCGCCGAAGCAGCCGAATCCACAAGGCGCCTAGTTCATTCACTGAAGGAAGATGATCTACGGATTGGCGAATCGACACCCGTGATGGCGGGGGCGGTCGCCGAAAGTGTTGCCGCCCCTTTTGCGACCCCTGCTGCACCGGGAGCCGGGATTCCTGCTGCCTCACCGAGCATTGACCTGAGCCAGGTTGCAGCCCGGAAAAACCTCAACGAGACTGCCTTTTTCTTTCCTCATCTCCTTGCAAACGGAGACGGCACCGTGCGCCTCGAGTTCACCATTCCGGAGGCACTCACGACCTGGAAGTTCCTCGGCTTCGCCCATGATCGCCAGCTCCGTTCGGGGCTTCTCACCGGTGAAACCGTCTCGGCAAAAGACCTCATGGTGCAGCCCAATCCGCCGCGTTTCCTCCGCGAAGGGGATGTCGTCGAATTCACTGTGAAAATCACCAACAAGTCCAGCGAAGCGGCGAAGGGAACCGTGCGCCTCGCTTTCACGGACGCCGCCACGCTTGCCGATGCCAATCCCGGACTCGGCAATACGGACCCGGAGCAGGAATTCGAACTTCCCGCGAAGGGTTCGCGCACCTGTTCTTGGCGCATCACGGTGCCGGATGGCCAGGGATATCTGCAGTATCGCGCCGTCGCCTCGACCGGCACCGTCTCCGATGGGGAGGAAGGTTGGCTCCCGGTGCTTTCGCGCCGCATCCTCCTGACAGAGTCCGTCACTCTGCCGATCCGCGATGCCGGGGAAAAGACCTCTACCCTTCCCAGGCTGCTCGACAGCGCGAAGTCCGACACGCTCCGCCATCGCAGCCTCACCGCCCAGGTCGTCTCCCAACCCGCCTGGTTTGCAGTGCAGTCGCTGCCCTACCTGATGGAGTATCCGCACGAATGCGCCGAGCAGGTTTTCAACCGTCTCTACGCGAATGTCCTGGCCCGCCACATCGCCGACTCGAATCCGAAGATCCGTCGCATCTTTGATCTCTGGCGCGAAGCACAGCCTGCAACACTCGAGAGTCCGCTTCTCAGAAACGATGACCTCAAGAGCGTCCTCATCGAGGAAA
>CALDKL010000435.1 GCA_937898895.1 uncultured Verrucomicrobiae bacterium
ATTTGCGGATTCTGCTCGGCTTCTTCGTGGCAGTTGGCCGCCCACGAGCACCTGCGCAGCGCTTCGGGCGAAGGCCGGAGGGAGTGGATCGTCGAACAGGATGGCGCGTGGATCCTGCTCGCCGAACAGAGTCAGGCGGGAGTCTATTTTCCCCTCGAGGTGGCCTGGACTTTTGGTTCGCCGTTGGTCGGGGATCTTCGGGGGGCGACCGATCTGCTGGTCAGGGCATCCGCCGAGAAGACCGCCCGCGAAGGGAAATCGCCAGCCGTATTTCTTGGAGGACTCGTGATCGACGGGGCGATGCACCGCGCTCTGCGATCACTCGAACCGCATTCCCGGATCTGGCGTGAGTATCCGGGGACGGACGTGATGTTGATCGATCTCGCGGATGGGCTCGATGCGTGGCTCGGGCGCCGCTCGCGAAAATTTCGCCGCTCCCTTCGCGAGGCTTGGGAGGAGGTGCCGGGACTTGAGATTCTCGACCTTTCGGAAGAGGCCCCGGAGGGATTGTTTGATCGATTGCTGGCGATCCAGCGGCGAAGTTACAAATGGCGCGAGGGTACGGATATTTTTCAGTTTCCCGGGTACCCTGCCTTTTACCGTCAACTTCTCGCGGATCTTCATTGGAGAGGAGAACTGCGAGTGCTCGTCGCCCGGCGCGACGGGATCGATCTTGCGCATATCTTCGGAGGGGTGAATGGCAGGACGTATCGTGGTCTGCAAATGAGTTACGCCGAGGAAGCCCGCGATCTGGCACTTGGCAATCGGCTTCAGGTTGAAAACCTCCGACGGTGCGCCGCAGAGGGGGTGACGACGTACGATCTCGGCATGCGCACTCCCTACAAGGAGCGTTGGGCGGATCGCTCCGAAGTGAGGGTGGGCGTGTTGTGGGTACGGTGAGGCGGAGATTCGGATGTGGAAAACAGGGGGGGCGATGGATGGTTGAGAATCGGTCTTCCCGAGATCGCGCCTTCTTTCAAGCTTGATGGATCACCCCTCCGAGGATTACTCTTTCTCCATGAACGAAGCGCCAACCCCGCAACGCACTCGCGGGATTCACGAACTCTACGCCGGAGATCCCGAGGTTGCCGATGCGCTGCTCTGGGGACGGCAGGCTGACCCTCTCTCGCGGCGCGGCTTTTTCAAGCGAATGGGACTCGCCGCGATGACTTCCGCTCTCGGGGCCGAGATCGTTTTCCAGGACCGCATGCCCGCCGGACTTATTCCGGCGGCCTTTGCCCAATCGCCCACCCCTTTCCAGATTGCGGGCAAGGAAGGGCTCGTCGTTTTCAACGACCGCCCCATCAATGCCGAGACGCCCGCTCACCTTCTCGACGACGAAGTCACTCCGGCAAAACATCTTTTTGTCCGTAACAACGGACATCCTCCTCTCGCCGAGAGGATCGATCCTGACAAATGGACCATCGAGTTCTCCGGTGAATCCTGTGAACGTCCCGCTAAATTCACCCTACCTGAGCTGAAGGCGAAGTTCCCGCATCACACCTATCGGATCCAGATCGAGTGCGGCGGCAACGGGCGCAGCGAATTCAATCCGCCTACACACGGAAACCAATGGACCATCGGTGCTGTGGGATGCCCCGAGTGGACCGGAATCCGCCTGCGAGACGTGCTGGAGCATTGCGGGATCAAGGGGAACGCCGTCTATGTGGCCTACCGCGGGGCCGACACCCACCTTTCGGGGGATCCGACCAAAGAAACCATCTCCCGGGGAGTGCCCCTGTGCAAGGCACTCGAAGACGAAACCCTCCTCGCCTTTGCCATGAATGGCGCGGAGATACCCTACTACAACGGGCATCCGGCGCGTCTCGTCGCAGGCGGGTGGCCAGCCTCGGTCTCGGGAAAGTGGGTGAAGAAGATCGAGGTCCGCGACCGCGTCCACGACGGGGAGAAAATGACGGGCACTTCCTACAAGATGCCGAAATACCCCGTCGCTCCGGGTACGG
>CALDKL010000436.1 GCA_937898895.1 uncultured Verrucomicrobiae bacterium
CACACGGTGATGGGCCTGCGCGTGTCCGCGCTCCCTTGTCGGTGCGAGCCTTGCCCGTAGCGCAGTCCATCGGCGGGCTGTGCCGCGCCGGTCCAGAGTTTGGTGAGGTTGATCATGACTTTTTTGAGGGGATGGGGAAAAATGCTCAGCCTGCGAGCACGGGTTCGTAGACACACGCCGGGTCAAACGCGAAGGGATCGCCGGTGACTCCGTAGGCCCGGGCGCGCGAGCCGCCACAGACCGTCCGGAATTCGCAGCGCCCGCATTTTCCGCCGAGGGCATCGTTGTCGCGCAGCGATACAAACAGGGGATGATGACGGTAGACTTCGGCAGGGTGGGTGACCCTGACATTGCCACAGACGATGGGGAGGAAGCCGCTCGGCGAAACTTCTCCGGTGTGGGAGATGAACATCACCCCGCGCCCGTCGCGGATCCCTGCCGGGGAATGGAGTCCAGGGCGTGATCGGGCCGCGCCTCCGCCATGCTTCTGGATGAGGACGCGGCGAAAATGGTGCCCCTCGGTTGTCTTCACGGCAAAGGGGGCCTTTCCGACGAGATCGGCCATGTCCTCGAAGATCCGCTCTACATCTTCGGCATCGGGCAGGGAGTCGAGTCCCGCTCGTCCCGTCGGCACGAGCAGGAAGAGACTCCACATCGCGGGCTTCAGCTCGAACATGAGCCGCTTGAAGTCCTCGTATTCCGAGAGATTCTGCCGCGTCAGGGTGGTGTTGATCTGAATGCTGAGATCCGCCTCGTGGGCGCGGCGTACGGCCTCGAGCGTGCGGTCGTAGGTGCCGACCACTCCGCGAAAGGCATCGTGGGTCTCGCGGCTGGCCCCATCGAGGCTCAGGGAAATACGCTGCACACCGGTCTCCTTCAATTCCCGAAAATCCGAGCGGAGGAGGAGAGGGGTGGCCGAGGGGCTGAGGCCGACATGCAGTCCGGCATCCGCCGCAGTACGCACGAGGTCGAGCGCGTCGCGCCGCATCAGGGGATCTCCCCCGGTGAGGATGAGCATGGGGGGACGCCACTCCGCGAGCTGTTGAATGAGCCGGAGCGACTCTTCCCCGCTGAGTTCGTCGGGGTGTCGCCGTGCCTGTGCCTCGGCCCGGCAATGCTGACAAGCCAACGCGCAGGCCCTCGTGATCTCCCAGAAGACGAGAAAGGGACGGTCGTTGAAATCGTAACCTCCCGCCGGGGGCATTCCCTGGGGACGGGAGGGAGGGGTGTTCTGCATGGCAGGAGAATTAAAGAATAATTATTCCTGATTTGCTCTGCGTTCCTTGCCGATCCTTGTGCATGGATTGTCGCGAAAAATCCGGGAACCGTCGCCTGGGCACAGGCGACGGGGGGCGTCGGGTTGGTCAGAACGGCCAGACCCAGGGAATGATGAGGCAGGAACTGACCCAGCAGATCAGATTCAGGGGAATGCCCACGCGCAGGAAATCGGTGAAGCGATAGCCGCCGGGACCATACACCATCATGTGGGTCTGGTATCCCATGGGGAGCGCGAAAGCCATCGATGCGGCGACCGTCACGGCCATGATAAACGGCCGGGCATTGACCCCGATCTCCCCGGCGAGAGTCACGACGATGGGGATCATCATCACCGCAGTGGCGTTGTTGGAGAGGACTTCGGTGAGGAGCAGGGTGAGCAGGAAAATGAGCCACAACAGCAGAAGGGGCAGATTCTCCCGGGACACCGCATGTTCCGCCACATTGACGAGGCTTTTGGCGAGCCACTCGGCCGTGCCCGTACTTTGCATGGCCATGCCGAGGCCGAGCAGGCCATAGAGCATCAGGAGCACCTGCCAATCGATGCTGAGGTAGGCTTCCCGAGGAGTCATCACCCGCAGCCAGAGCAGGGCGAGGGCACCGACGAGAGCGGCGTAGTGGATCGGAACCTTCGGGACGGAGGGAAAGATCTGATTGAGGGAATCGGAGACCGTTGCGACGAGGACCACACCGATCAGGGCGGACCAAGCGAGGAGAACGTGACCTTTGCGATGGTGACGGATTTCGTTCCGCGAGGGAATCTCCGGGGCGTCGGTCATGATGAAATCGCGGGACAACTCGAGGGCCTCGAGGTTGTTGCGCGGCGTGATGACCAGGAGGGTGTCTCCCGTTTCGAGGGGAAGGTGCGAGATCCGGTCCGTGATGTTGATTCCGTTGCGATGGACTGCGAGCACAACGCAGTTGTAGCGTTGACGGAAATCGGAGTTGGCGAGCGTCTCGCCGTCGAGGGAGGATTCATCGCGGATGACGAGATCCGAGACCAGACCCTCGATCGTGGAGAGAAGCTCCGCACCGATGCCCGCGAAGAAAACCTCCGGCTTCGCGCTGCCGCCGCGGCGTCGATGCAGGGCGATGAGGTAGCGGTCGTTCTTCTCGATTGTGATCTCGGAGAGAGGCAACATCACACGGGCTCCGCCACGGCGTACTTCGAGGATGTGGATGCCCAACTCGCGGCGACCCAGCTCGGTCTCGAGCAGTCGTTTCCCGATGATGGGCGAAGCCCCACCGATCAGCACATGATAGAGCAGGGTGGCGCGTTGCTCGATCTCGAGGCTCCCGGTGATGGAGGAACGGGCCGGAATCAGGCTGGGGCCGAAGATGACGAGATAGGCAATCCCGATGATGGCCACCGGGATGCCCACCGGGGCGAGTTCGAACATGGAAAGGGGGGCGAGTTTCAGATCGCGGAGCGATCCACTCACGAGAAGGTTGGTGGAGGTGCCGATGAGGGTGCAGCAGCCGCCCAGAATCGAAGCATAGGAAAGCGGCATGAGGAGTCGCGAGGCGGCGATATCTTTGGATCGCGCGAATCCGAGTGTCACCGGCAGGAGAATGGCGACGATCGCGGTATTGTTCATCCAGGCGCTGAAAAAAGCGGTGACCCCGCTGAAAGCGAAGATGGCCCAGCGGATCTCTCCAGAGACCCGGCTCTTGAGAAATCGACCGACCTGCTCAATTGCCCCCGAGGCCTCCAGTGCGCCGCCGATCACAAAGAGGGCCGCAATCGTGAGAGGGGCTTCGTTTTTGAAAACCTCCGTCATCTTTGCCGAGTCGACGAGGCCGAGGGCGACGACCAGGCAGAGGATCGTCAGGGCCAGCACGTCCGGCGCTGCCCACTCGCGGACAAACGCCACCAGGGTAAGGACGATGACCAACAAGGTCAAAAAAATCTCAAGAGTCATGAACGTTGCCTCAGACTGGGAAAGGGTGCGCTCTCATGCACTGATTCATTCGCTTTCGCAAGAAGGGAAACGGCGATTTTCGGACCCGTTCGGAACAAATCTGGCCTTGAGAGAACGCAGAATCAGGGGACATCCCGGCTCGGTTTGTCGTTCTCGGCACGGGATTCCGGTGATGACTCCTCCGACGAGTCCGCCGCCTCTTTTTTCTTTCGGGCAAGGCGACGGTCGCTCCAGATCGGGACTCCGAAGACATCGTGCAGGAAATAGTGGGCAACCGGGACTCCCAGGAGCATGCCCCAGACCCCGAAGGCATGGTGTCCGATGAAAAGGATGATGAGCACAATCACCGGATTGATCTTGAGATGCTTGCCGTAGATCATCGGATTGAGCAGGTAGGCCTCGATCGCATGGACCATGATGACCATGATCACGGCGAGAACCGCCAGATTGAGACCGCCGGAGTTGATCGCGACGAGTACGATGGGAACCGTCGAAATAAAGACGCCGAGCACGGGGATGAAGCTGCACAGAAACACGATGAGGGAGAGTACTGTCAGCGAAGGCACCCCGAGCAGACTCAGTCCGATGAAGGTGAGGATCGTGTTCACCAGCGCGATCATCGCCTGGGCCTGGATCGTCCTGCCCACCGTGTAACCAAAGCGAACCACAGGCAGGGCCGTCTCCTCGTAAAAGTCCCTCAGGCGCGAGTTGCGGAGATTGCGGACCTCTTCGCCGAGACGGAGCAGGTCGAGGGAGATCAGGAAACTGAAGAGTAGGGCGAGCAGGATCGTGGCTGATCCCGCCCACATCGCCCGGATCATCCCAGGGGCGGCATGGGTGAGACGCTGGATCTGATACCCGAGAAAGAGGTGGATGACCGCTTCGTCTTCCCGCGCCGCGCGGAGAAGTTCACGATCTCCGGGGCTGTCCATCTTGTCGGTTTCGGGGATACCGCCGGGGGGCAGGGGACCGACTTCGGGCGCACCGCCCTGGATGGGGCGGGCCGACGAGGGCAAGTCAGCTTTCCCGAACTGGGTGGCGAGGTCCGCGAGGAGCGATTCGGGAATGGTGCTCCGGAGATAATTCATCACAATCGGCTCCATCGTCGGATACTTCCGGACGAGAGTGCGGCGCAGTTCGAGAATGCGTTCTTCCGTCTTGGGCAGGTTCCCGACGAGGTTCATCGCCTCCCTCGCCACCTGGGGAACGACGAAGGTGGTGGCGGAAACGAGCAGAGTTACCAGGAGCGCGAAAGCCGCACAGATGGCCACCCGGCGGGGCATCCGGGTCTTGCGGACAAAAAAGTCAGAGATGGGTGCCGCGATGAAGGCGATCGCGAAGGTGAGGAAGATCAGGCTGAAGAAGGAGCGGAGCTGCCAGAGGAGCAGGCCGAGAATGACCCAAATGAGGAAACGCCGGTTTTCCAGATAAAACCGTTCAAAGCTGAATCCGTGCGTCGTGCGGTGTCGGGATGGGGAAGGTTCCTCCTTCATCGAAAATCGGAATCTAGGGGAATCTCCCTCATCCTTCCACCAGAAGTGAAAGGTATTTCACCCGGAAATGCGGTGATTGAGAGGCGAATTCCGGCTCGACCCGATGGCGAAAGACTCCGATGATGGCGATCATGTTCCGATCACTCGCTGTCGTCCTTTGTCTCGCAGGGCTCGCCGCGATCCCGGCGTTCGGAGCCCCGGAGGCGGTTTCAAAACCAAACATTCTCTGGCTCATCGGGGAAAATCTCGGGCACGATCTTGGCTGTTACGGGGCGCAGGGAGTGCACACCCCGCATCTCGACCGACTCGCCGCCGAGGGCACGCGCTACACCCGGGTCTTTGCGACAAATCCGGCCTGTGCTCCAAGCCGATCCGCGTTTTTCACGGGGATGTACCAGACGAGCACGGACACCCACCCCATGAGATCCCATCGCGAGGATGACTTCCGACTTCCCGGGGGAGTGCGTCCGATCACTCATTGGTTGCGGGAAGCGGGGTATTTCGCGGCGAATCTCAGAACCGTGAATGGGGAGAGCGTCGGGACCGGGAAACTAGATCTGAATTTTGTCAAGGAGGGGCCCATCTACGACGAAGCCTCCGACCGATGGGAGGTATTGAAATCGCGCCAACCCTTTTTCGCCGTGGTCAATGCCGAGGAAAACGAATACGATATCTACGACCGCAAGAGCGCGGAGAAGCCCCGAGTCGAATGGGTGGGCGAACGCGAGCACGCAAAGCATGCCTCTCCGGACACGGTGACTCCGCCGCCCTATTACCCCGACCATGTCGTCGTGCGCGAGGAATGGGCTCGCTACCTGAATTCCGTTTCGGGCATGGACCTCCGTTTTGGAAAGGTCCTCGCTCAGCTTCGTGCCGACGGACTCGAAGAAAACACCATCGTA
>CALDKL010000437.1 GCA_937898895.1 uncultured Verrucomicrobiae bacterium
CGTTTCCGTTGAGGTGCCAGAAGACACTGCGCATCACCGGGGACCCGGCGTCGATCTGAAAGGACAGCTCGACCAGATTGGTTCGCAGGTTTCCGTCCAGGGTCTGCTTCCATTCGCGTGAGAGCGGATCATAAAAGCGCCAACTCAGTTGCCGCATCCGAGGAAGCAACTCGATGAACGGGGCTTCGAGATTCTGGAATTCCGTCTTCTGCGCCTCTTCGAAGGCCAGATCGGTCAGGTAATAGACGCCGGATCGGATGAAGCCCGTCGACTGAATCTCGGCGGCAAGCACCACTCGGCGGATCTCGTCGCGCGAATTGACTCCGAAATCGAAAGCCTCGGGCGCATTGACGAAGGTGAGATACGTGTCGAAGCGTCCCCCGCGGTCGTAGTAATAAAATTCGATGTCCGATTTCGCCGACATGCTTTCGAAGGCGACCCGGCAGGTTTCGATGAAGCGCATTTTCTCGGCGGCCCTGGTCTGTGCTTCCGATACCTCCGTCATCAGCTCGGTGGTCGCCCCGACCAGGGAAAATGCCGAGGTCACCAGAAGCACAAACACTGCCACCGAGAGCATCATCTCGAGCAGGGTAAAACCCGCGTGGGTCTGTCGGTGACGGGTCATCGGCGAAAAGGATCAGGATCAGAGAACATTGAGATTGAGATTTGCATAGGTTGTGGCCGAATCGAGGGACTCGTTTCGACCACCCGACGTTTGCCGGATCGCGGTCACCGTGATCTCAAACAGTTGTTCGAGGTTCTGACCGACCTGATTTCTGAGATCGAGGCGCACGACCTCGATTCGGAAGTAGAGACCACTCTCGTCCGGGTTCGTTTCTCGGGTCTCCTCCTTTAGCACCGGATTGCGCACGGCTTCGATCACGGCGGCGCGGAGTTTTTCCCTCAGTTCCGCGTCATCGATGGACTCGGCAACGGTCAGACTGATGAGATTCAATGCCTCCGCCAGGCTCACTGCGGCAATGGCGAAGAGGGCCATTGCCATGAGCAATTCGAGCAGGGTAAACCCGCGTTTGCAACGTCGTCCCGGCATCATTCGGAGGAGACGCCATTCTAGCGGGATTCGACATTCCCAGCAAGGCCAGGACAGGGAGTTTGATTCTGGAAAATGTGGAAACTCAAAATCTGGAGACGGTCGCACCGCCGGGGTTCAACCCTTTGGATGCGGACCTTTCCGGTCGTGGGGGGGGCGTGTCGAGGTTGCCTACAAAATGCTGGGTTACGACCGTTTCGGTTTGTGTTCGGAGTGGCAAGATTTGCAATTCTGGGCCTTCTCGAGTCGGCCGATTGCGGATTCCGCCTTGTCGCCAGCGGCAACCGCATCGAGAGCGGCAATCAGTTCGGTCACCCGTTTCTCGTAGTCGGCTTGTTCTCCTTTGGGAGCCTTCGTGCCTTGCAGGGTCTTGACGAGGGCGGCGAGGGATTTTGTTTCGTCGGCGCTCGCCGAACCGTCGAGAACCATGGCCATCGGACTGGTGTCGCCCTTGAGGCCCTCCTTCATCACTTTTTCGATCGTTTCATGGTTCTCGTCGGCCACTCCGAGGGTGGCGAGTGCAGAGAGGATGGCGAGAGTGGCGAGAGCGGTAGACTTGGTCATAGGGGGGGTGCTTGTAGGCGGTTGCGTCAGGAGTGACAAGGAAAAAATGAAGAAGATTCGCGATGGGGCCTTGCCCGCGAGTGGCCGTGCTGTGGTGTATCCCCGCTTGCGACACGGCCTGAGATGGGGTAGCGGGAGCCGTTACGTGGATGAAATCGATTGAGTGGAAATGGGGGCTCACCATCGGCGCGGCCGGTTTCGTCTGGCTCGTCGCCTCGTGGGCGTTTGGGTTTCACCGGAGCGGTATCGGGATGATCCAGGTCGCGGCCGCCCTCGGTATGGCGATCACCTTTGTTCTGTATGCTCTCGCGATGCATGCGCTGATGCGACGAGAAACGGAGGTATCGCTGCTCGAGGGACTCCGTTCGGGAGCGCTCATCGGCGTGGTATCCGCAATCCTCGCCGTGGCGGGTCAGTATGTCTATTTCCACTGGATCAATCCCGGCTGGACGACCTACATGGTTGGGGAGACCCGCAAACATTACACGGACATGGGGTTGGAAGAAGCCCGTCTCGCCGAGATTGCCGAGGGAGCCCGGATCACTTTCGGCTTCAGTTCCTACGCCACCCAGGCCGCTGTTGGATCAATTGTTCAGGGCGTGCTCTTTTCCCTCCTGTCCGTGACTTTCCTGAAATGGCGTTCCCACCGATGAAACTTCGCTTCACCCGCAGGCACCTCGTTGCGGTCGCCATCGTCCTCCTCGTCCTGCCAGCCGTCATGTGGTCCATCCTGCTTGCCCTCGGGTATGTCGGGCGTCCCGGCCATCCGATCATGCCGCCTTTCAATTTCTCTGACCGCATTGTCACCATCGACGTCGTCCCCGATGCCGTCGGAGAGCTGCGCGCCACGTTTCACGGATGGCCCGAAGGCGTCCCCGGAATGAGCGGCGACGAGTTCCTCGCCGAGATTCAGCGTCGCAAGCGAGACCTGCCGTGGGTCTACCGCTTTCTTGATGTCACTTCCCTGACGGGGGTGCTCTGGGTGCTCTTTGGTCTCGCCGGTCAGGGGGTTTTTACGGCCCGGATGCTCGCGCAGTGGCATGCCAGCGAGAAGGCCAAGGCCTCCATCGTTCCTCCCATCTTCTGGTGGCTCAGCATTCTCGGAGCGTCGATGCTCATGGTCTACTTCGTCTGGAGGAAAGACATCGTCGGCTTCCTCGGGCAAAGCACGGGGTGGATCGTGTATGTGAGGAACCTGTGGTTCATCTACGGGAAAGAGGAACCACAACCGTAAACGGAAGAAGTGGGGTGCGTCTTCGCCCCCTTTCCCCTCAGGACTCCTCCTACGCTGGCTCCGAGCGATTTTCGGGTCAGTGTCGGTAGATCGAGTGGCGTGAAGCAGGGTCCTCCTGCCTCGCCCGTGACCGCAATTCTCCGAGTGCGGCAAGGATCGCACCCTCGTCCATTTCGTGCACTTCGAGCTTCTCGCCGATGGCGGGGACAAGGGTGATGGTGAGGTGGCCTCCGAGGTGCTCGCGAAATTCCTCAAGGCCGGCCAGAATCACGGGGCGTCCGTGTTCCTCACGTTCGAGGAACTCGGACCAGAGTGCGAATCCGACGGTCTCGATCAGATCGATGATCTGCAATGCGGTGGATCGATCCAGGAGGCCGATCTTCACCGAGTAGAGCAGATCCACGGCCATGCCGATCGCGACCGCTTCACCGTGACTGACGGCGAAGCCGGAAATCTGCTCCAGTTTGTGGGCGACCCAGTGTCCGAAGTCGAGCGGGCGGGCGGAGCCGTATTCGAAGGGATCGCCGCTCGTGGCGATATGGTCGACGTGGTTTTCGGCGCTGCGGCGGATGGCGGTCTCGAGAGGACGCTTCTCGAGGCGACCGAGGGCGGGGCCGTTCGCCTGGAGATATTCGAAGAAGGCGCGGTCGCGGATCAGGGCGACCTTGATCGCTTCGATGATCCCGTCGCGGCACGAGCGCGGCGGCAGGACGGTGAGAAATTCGAGATCGTTGACGACGGCGTATGGCACCGAAAACGTGCCGACCCAATTCTTTTTTCCAAAGTAATTGACTCCATTCTTCACTCCGACGCCGCCATCGCCCTGGCTCAGCGTGGTCGTGGGCATTCGGATGAGGCGGATGCCGCGATGCGCGGTGGCCGCGCCGAAGCCGACGAGGTCGAGCATGGCTCCTCCTCCGATCGCGATGAGGTAGGAATGGCGGCAGATTTTGAAAAACTCGATCGCCTTCCAGATTTGTTCGACGAGCGACCAGTCGTTCTTGCAACCCTCTCCGCCCGGGAGAAGGAGGGGTTCGGCGACGAGGTTCAAAGTGTCGGCGTGGACGGCGAAGTAGTGGGAGATGCGCCCGGCGAGTTTCGGATCGGCTCCGGCCACGCCCGCGTCGAGGAGAACCAGCACCTTGGCGGTGCCACCGAGGGGGCAGGCCTCCGCGACGAGGTCGCGCAAGGTGTGGTTCTTCGCGTCGAAGGCCCCGTGCGTGAAGGCGACACGATGGGTGAAGGTCAGGGGGATGGGACGCTGGGTCATCGGAGATGGGGGGAACGATAAGGCCCGAGTCCGCCCAGGGCAAATGGACGCGAATGCGGGGGGCTGCAACGGAGAGGGATCGAGACCTCTGGCTATCGGGGCTTCAGATGACGGTCGAGGAAGGCGAAGGTTCCCACTCCGTGAATGGAATGACCGCCGTGGAAAAACTCAATCCCGGTGCGGTCGGAGAGACCGAAACACGCGTAGAGATGGCGGACGCGGGCGTATTCGTGGGCGACCCAGGCATCCGTGGAAACCCGGTCATGGTGGCCTCGTTCGACAAAAAACGGCCTCGGAAAAATCAGCGCGGCCATTTCGCCATAGTCGTAGGTGTTTCCGAGATTCCAGTAGGGCATCTCCCATTCGATGCTCTTCATAAAGCTGCCGGGAAAGTCGGGATCCGCGACCTTGCGCGTCCAGTGATTGAAATCGCCCGAGCAGATCGAAAGGCAGTAGTCGGGAATGACGGCGGGAACGCGCATCGCCGTTTCACCTCCGTAACTGAGTCCGTAAAAGGCGATCCGATCCGCGTCCACCTGCGGCAGGGTCTTGAGCCAGTCGAGGTGTTGGCGGTGTGAGGCAACGAGGAAGGTGAAAAGAGTTGCTCCGATCAGGTTCGCCTTTCGATCCAGCCATCGGTAGCGGTCTTCGTGACGATACAGATTGTGGGGCGAATAGGTGATGTAGCCACGCTCCGCGAGTCGGGCGGCGAAGTCGTTGTATGCGGATTTGCCTGCATCGATGCAGTCGCGTGGCACCCCATCGCGTCCGTGCTGGCAGACGACGACAGCGCGCCGTTCCCCTGCTTTCAGATCCTTGGGCAGGAGGAGAATGCCCCAGGCCTCGAAGCCCGGAAAGACGTCGAGACCGACCTCCCACATCACCCAGGCTTCGGTCTCGCGGAGTTTTCGCGTTCGCGGATTCAGGGGAAGGCGGTCTTCGTCGAAGACGCCGATCAGGTCCTCTTCGAAACGCGTCCGCCATTCGACGCTGCGCGTGAGGAAGTTCGCCGGGCCGAGAACCGGATGTTCCTTTTCCGTCGACCATTTTCCAGGCCGCAGCCCCGGCTCGGCGGCATAGAGGAAAAACTCCTCCCGCGTCGCCGTCGAGGCATCGACGAGGGACTG
>CALDKL010000438.1 GCA_937898895.1 uncultured Verrucomicrobiae bacterium
GAATCGTGAGGAAGGCCCCCTCGCGGTCATGCGGCCCGCTCAGGAGCGTCTGAAGTTCGATCTTGTCGAGGGCGCCCTGAATGGAGTCGACTTCCGCCAGCACTTCATCGGCGGCGGAGTCGTCGTCCTCTTCCACCGCCATCTCGACGAGCAGGGCGAGGTCGGCGATGCGTGAGTTCAGATCGCGCACGGGCACGACCTTGTTTTTCAGGCCGGCCACCTCCCCCATCTTGCTCTGCGCCCTCGCCTTGTCCTCCCAGAATTCAGGCAGGCTCATCTCGGCCTCGAGCGCCTCGAGTTGGGCTTCCAGTCGGGGGAAGTCAAAGATACCGCCTGAGCGCGGTGAGCCGGGCCTGCATGGCCTCCGTGGCAACGGCCTGGAGCTTTTCTCGGGTCTCTTCGTTCATGGCGGGGCAAAGAGGTTCCACACTTCGCGAAAAGTTCAAGGATGCTTTGCGATTCCTGTGACAAATTGCGCCATCCCCCCGATGACCCCATCCGCATGAAGGCCCGTGGCACGCTCCTCCGCCGTTTTTCCCTGACGGAGACGAGTCTCATCGTGCATTGGTGTACGCACGAGTGTGGCATTGTGAAAACCGTGGCGAAGGGCGCCCGTCGTCCCAAAAGCCCCTTCGCGGGGCGGCTCGATCTGTTTTTCCACTGCGAACTCGAGATCCATCCGGCAAAGGAGGGTGATCTGCACCTTCTCAAGGATCTCACGGTCGTGCGCCCCCGCCTCGGACTGCGTCGCAATTACCTCCAGACTCTCGCAGCCTCGTATTTCGTGAAATGGATCGAACTCGTCGCCGAAGCAGGCACTCCCCTGCCCGATCTCGCCGATCTGCTGGATCGCGGTCTCGACTACCTCGACACCCGCGATGCCGATCTCCGTGCGGTGCGCCATTTCGAAAAGCAGCTCGCCGAGTTCCTCGGGGTCGCCGAAACGGGCGCAGAGCCCTTTCAATGCCTCGGACGACACTTCGGCCACATCCCTTCCCAGCGCGAGGAACTGATGACCAGAATCCTCTGATCGTGTCACGTTTCGGCTCGGGAGGAAAACGATATACACAGACTCGCTTGTCCCCTCTGACACATTCGCAATCCATCTCGCGCCTGGCCTTTCCACCTACGGTCCATGAACCGCTACCGCCCCAATCTTCTGATCCGCCTGCTCCTTCCGTCCATCGCCGGAATCCTATCGTGGCCGAGTAGCGTCCGGTCACAAACACTCCTCGAGGGTCTCGATCATCCGCCTGGCCTCGGTCCCATCACTACCCACGGGACGGAACTCGATGAGCGAGACTACCCTGCGGGTGTTTGGAAATGGGACAACGCCATCTCACACGATGGAGTTGATTCCGCCCTCGCAACGCTCCCGAACCGGAAGCGGAGCTTTCTGGATTCGACGGTCGAGGGGCCTGCCGTCCTCTCCTTCTGGTGGAAGATTGACGCCGTGGCCGGGTTTGACGCTCTCGTCTTCCGGAGCGAGAACGAAGTGGCCTTCCTCGATGGGATCCAGGATTGGCAGCATCGATCCTTCGAGGTCGACTCCGGCATCCAGACGATCCAGTGGTATTTTGAAAGGCGGGCAAGTCTACCCATCGGGACCGCTTCTGCCTGGGTCGACCAGTTGACGGTTGTTCCGATTCCCAACTCTCCTACACTCCAGGGAGCGGTCGAGAACTACCTGTACACCCAACACAGCACAAAATGGGTCTCCGTTCCACTCGACGGGGCAGCCAACAGCAACGCCGCCTCGAGTGGATCGGTCGGACCCGGGGAAACGAGCACGATGGTATTCGAAGCGGACGGTCCGGCCGAAATTTCCTTCGACTGGGCCGTGCAATCGGATGGCGACGGCGACACCCGACTCGAGTTCCTCGTGGACAACAGCACCGTGACCTCTCTCACCGCCGTCCAGGATCTCGCGAGAGTCGAGGTCGCACTTCCCCCTGGCCATCACGGACTGAAGTTCCGATTCTATCGCGATCCGGATCAGCCTGAAACGTACCTTGGAGAGTACCGGGCATTGGTGGACCAACTATCAATCGTGCCCATCGTCGAGGAACCCGAGCTCGCCGACGCGGTGGAGCGACCCAGCGGTGCGTTCAGCACCTCTTGGTCACGACTTGCCGATCCGACGCGCACGGGAGGTGATGTCGCAATCGTCTCCGCACCGACTCTCTTCCAGGCCCGCCGACTCTATCTCAACCTCCCCGATACCGCAGGATTGCTGTCCCTCTGGAGCCGCACCGACAGCGACGCGGAGAAAGGTTTCCTCTACGTCTCCGTCGATGGGCAAATTCTCGTGCAACAGTCAGGCAAGTCCGGCTGGCAAAAGACCGAGGCAAACCTCCCCGCCAAAGCCAATCGCCACCTCGAGGCGATTTTTTACCGAACCGCCAATCTCGACGACGCTTCGGCCTCCACCAGGGCCTTTCTCGACGAGGTCTCCTTCATCGAGGGTGCCAACAACTACCAACCCGACCTCCTCGTCGGGCCAAAGGGAAAACCCTTGCGGGGGAGCGGAATTCAGAACTCCAGTGCAGCAGGCCAGGTGGCGTCAGTCACCACAACGGCCCGGAAACCCTTCGGCGAATTTGCGATTCGCTGCGGAAACTCCTCTTCAACCGACGCAGACACGTTCACGCTCCGCAGCATCGGAGGATCGCGCGATTTCGACGTGCTCTTTGTCGTGAAGGAGGGCGGCGAG
>CALDKL010000439.1 GCA_937898895.1 uncultured Verrucomicrobiae bacterium
CGACGGGATCAGCCCGAAGGCTGCCGAGAAGCGCGAAATCTCGGAGAACCATGTCTATCGCAATCTCGTCATCTGGGCACACAAAGCCAATGGAATCCGCATCGGAAGTGAGTCGAAATGCCGCGTGATGCGCAACTTTCTCTTTGAGGACATTCACCTCCTCAACGGTGCCGATGGAATCCGCCTCGACACCATCGAAGGGGCCACTTATGAGGATTTTACCTTCCGCCGCGTCTGGATGGAGGACTTCCTGCAGACCTACGACGACCGCTACGAGCGCAATCGCGAGCGTCGCCTGACGGAGGGCCGCTCCCATGCCATTGTGCTTCTCGTGACGCGGCAGGAGGGCACTCCCCTTGGAGCGATCCGGCGCATCACCTTCGAAGAAGTGCGCTGGAACGATCCGCAGATCCCGGTTCGCTTTGATGTTCCCGATGCGATCCAGAGGGAGCAGAAGGAAAACCAGGGAGGACCGCTCCTCTCCAATCTTGTCTTTCGAAAATGCTCTGTGGCGGGCAAATCGGTCTCGTCAGGCGCGGACATCGGCCTGAAGCCGAACGATGGCATCGTGAGCAAGGGGGTCGTCTTCGAGCCGTGAATCGCCTTCTGATCGAGCCGAAATGCGTCGCGAGACAGGAACATTTCGCAATTCGCCCCACTCAGCAGAGTCGGGATCCACAGGCGGGCGGAATCGTGGGGGGGGCCAGGGAAAGTTCTCGTCCAAAACTGGGATTTCGGACTCATTGCGGATTTCCGCACTTCGCTCTACACTGGCTCTCCCGATGAGCGCCAAAATCGCCCCAATTGAGAATCTACTGAAGGAATGCTCCGCCGCGGGGTTGCGCAAGACGACCGCCCTCAAGGCCTGTCTGCGGGTGTTTGCGGCGGCGGAGCAGCCCATGACCCTCCAGCAAATCGCAGCGAACACGGAGTTTGGCGACTCCTGCGACCCGGCTACGATCTATCGGCTCGTCAGTCGACTCGAAGAACGACGTATCGTTCGGCGAATCGGCTTTCACAGCCGGGCAGCGCACTATTGCCTCCGGGAAGGCAGCCACCAGGACTACCTCATCTGTCGCGATTGTGGCACCGTCGAAGTTCTCGATATCGCTTGTCCGGTCGAGCACCTCGAGAAACAGATCGCCGAAAAAAGCGGGTTCTCGGATCTGGAGCACGAACTGGAATTCTACGGGCGCTGCGTCGGCTGCCAGAAATAGCTCCCTGGGTCGCGGCAGACCGGGAGTTCTCGGGATTGATTCTCAAATCTGGTGCTTTTCCCGTATTTTT
>CALDKL010000440.1 GCA_937898895.1 uncultured Verrucomicrobiae bacterium
GATAGGTGGCTGCTCACGGCTGCAAGACGGTTGAATGAACAATACTGGCAAACGGCTCCGCAGGGCGGACCCGGTGTCCGGGCGAATCATAGCGCGAATCGCCTTCGGTGTTGAGACTTTTTTGCGTTTCTCGCCAAAAAAGCTTCGACGAAGGGGGCGCTCACTTCGCCTCGCGCAGACGGATCTCGATCCGGTTCGCGCTCGGCGCTTCCGGAGAGATCCCGCCTCGGGCAGGGGCCGTCTGCCGACGTGTCCTGATGAGGAGGGCGATCTCGCGACGCAACTCCTGGGGATCGAAGGGTTTTGCCACAAACTGATCACATCCCGCCGCTTGTGCTTCTCGCCGCATCGATTCATCCGCATTGCCGGATGCCGCAATGATGGGAATGCCCGCAAGCGGATCTTCCGATCTCCGGATTTGCTTGACGAGGGTGATTCCATCCATCTCCGGCATCTCGATGTCGGTGATGATCAGATGGGGCAGGAGAGTGCGGTCGTCGAGGAGCGCAAGGGCCTCGACGCCATTGCCGGCCTCGAGCACGGCGTATCCGGCTTGCTTGAGGAGCTTCCCGAGAAGCACCCGGTTTGCAGGCATGTCATCGATCACCAGAATGGTGAAGCAGTTGGCGGGAGGCACCAACGCCGGGATCGAATGGTGAGATTGAGGGGTCATCCGAGAGTTCATCACTGTACCGAGAAGTTAAGAAAAACAAGTCTTTAACTTGTATTTAACTTATCAGTATTACTTTGAACAGGAATGTTCAAAAGAATTTTTCGCAAAATCATGAAAACCAGAATGGTTCTTTCGAGCCATCCCGTGCGAAACTCCTCCGAGCGGGGAGAAAGTCCCTGATTCTCAATCAGTCAGAAAGTCGGGAGACCCGGTGGTCGCTCGGAAATGGGATGAAACTCCTGGACCTCGTAGGGAGTTTTGGCTTCCTCCTCGGTGATGCCGCCGATCACGCTGACATCCCCGTGGCCGGAGTTCTTCAACTGAGGCCGATTGGAACCCTTCTCGTAGAGATTCTCCTGACGGATGAGCTCCCCGTCGATGTTGATGACGGAATATTTGTAGGCCTGGGGGCCGGACATGTGGAGAATGTGCAATTGATTCTGCGAATCGATCGCCTTCTCGGGCGGTCGGAGCGTCAGGTAGTCGCCGATCATATACGTGCGGAAGACCACCCCCGAGTCACTTCCCTTCAAACGGAAGTAGAGCGCCTTGGAACGCGCCCCGTGGTAGTAGGTCATCAGGGAATATTCCCGATAGGTTCCGGCCTGGGGGTGGCCCTGGGGCACTCCGACAATCTGACTCCACATCGGCTGGCCATCGGTCACCTGGATCAGAACCGGCTTGGTCTCAAAGACGCGATTGATCTGGGGAAAGTGGATGCTCGCCTTGACCCGGTAGGTGCCGATATTCGCCATGGGATAACGGCGATTGATCATGACCTTGTGTTTGTATGTTTGGCCAGCTCCGAGCACGATGGGTCGCTCGTTGGCCTCGCCCTGCACCGGGGTGATGAGGTGCCCGGCCCCGTCCGTGACCGTGAAATCGAGCCAACTGAGTCCTCCCGATTCACCGAAGATCAGATCCCGCCCCGCCATGTTGACGATGATCAGCTCGCCCGTAATCGGCTCGTGGGCCAGATAGAGGGTGCGGTCGAGCTTCAGTTCGAGATTGATCTGGGCGGACGCCGAGCCGGCCGCAGTCAGGAACCACGCGATCAGGCAGAGGGGAAGGAGCCGACAACTCAGGCGTTCCGGGGTCATACGGGGGTGGTCGGGAATGTCGCGGCGCGGGTCGGGGAAATCAACGCGAATCTGATCCCTCTCCCCTCGCGTCCCGGTCCGCCGCTCCGGACAAGTCACCAGAGCAGAGTCCCGATCAGGCCGGGAGCGATGCCGACGGCCACAATCAGGACGATGAGGATCACCATCGCGGTGCGCGTCAGGGGATTCACCCGGATCGCCGCAGCGTCTTCTTTCTGAGGGTCGGAGAAATACATGGACACGGCGATCCGGAGGTAGAAATAAAAACCCGCCGCCGCGCCAATGAGGCCGGCCGTGAGTAGCCCCCACTGTTGCGCGTTGATCGCCATCTGGAAGGCGAACAGTTTCCCGAAAAATCCGGCTGTCAGCGGAACCCCCGCGAGGGACGTCATCGCGACTAGAAGGGCGAAGGCGAGAAAGGGAGAGCGCTTCGCAAGTCCGCGGAAGGAATCGACCTCCTCGCCGGGAAAGAGGGGCCGCACTGCCGAGAGGACGAGAAAGGCGAGGAGCGTCATCAGGAGATAGGCCCCCAGGTAGAATGCGATCACCGTCGCGGGAGTCAGGGCACCCCTGGCCGATTCCACCGGAGCCGACGCGAGGGCCATGAGCAGGAATCCGCTGTGCCCGATGGACGAATAGCCAAGCAAGCGCTTGAAATTCTTCTGGGGGAGGGCGGCGAGATTGCCGACGAGCAAGGTGAGAATGGCCACGCCCGTCAGAACGGCAGTGACCTTGCCGGAAAGCACCGGACTGGCGAGAAACGGAGTGACCAGACGAAGTGTCATGATCGCGGCTGCGGCTTTCGACCCGACCGACAGAAAAGCCGTGATCGGCGTCGGAGCCCCCTGATAGACATCCGGAATCCAGAGGTGAAACGGAGCTGCACCGAGTTTGAAGGCGAGGGCGATGAGGATGAGTGCAAAGGCAAACAGTGCCGAGATGGAGTCCACCCCCGGACTCGCCAGAGCCGCCTGGATCGCGGGCAACTCCATGCTTCCGGTCACCCCAAACAGCCAGGCAAATCCGTAGACGAGGAAGCCGGTCGAGAGAGCCCCAAGGATGAGATATTTCACTCCGGCCTCGAGCGATCCCACATTTCTCCGCAGGTAGGCAACGAGGATGTAGGAAGTGATCGAAACTGTCTCCAGGGAGACAAAGATGGCGGCGAGATTCGTGGCCGAGGCCATCCACATGAGGCCGGCGCAGGCGAAGACGGGGAGGGCAAAAAACTCGCCAAGTCCCGCCTGGGGATGGGCACCCGGTTCGGGATTGGCGGTCTGCGCCACGACGACAGGCGCGTAGTCCGCAGCCATGATGAGGACGAGGATCGTACTGAGCACGGCGAGGCCTTTGAAAAAGAGCGAAAGCTTGTCCGGGGCGGCGTAGAAGCGCCAGAGGCCACCCTCGGTCGAGGCCGGTGTTTCCACCTGGAAGAGGAGCAGAAAGACAATCCCCAGACCGAGGATCCCGAGACGGGAGAGGGATCGTTTGTCTTCCAGCTTGGCAAACGCGTCGATCATGAGCATGGCGAGCCCGAGCGCGATGACGAGGAATTCGAGGTAGTAGACCGGCATGGGTAAAGGGACTGGGTTCGGGTTCCGGTGGATCGCCGCCACGTCAGCCGGCAGAGAGGGGAAGGAGCCCGTTCACGGCAGGGCGGATGAACTGATTGAGCAGATCGGGCGCAAAACCGACCGCGAGCAGGGCGATCAGGAGCAGCAGCATCGGAAAACGCAGTTTCCAGGAAAGGTCCGCCGGAAGCGTGATCGTTTCGGATTTCGGCCCCATGAAAATCCCGCGATAGGCGCGCAGCATGTAGACGGCCGAAATCACAACCCCCCAGAGGGCTCCGACGGTGGCCCAGCGGATCCAGGTCATCCCGACATCCCCGCCCGAGAAAGCACCGAAGAAGATCTCGATCTCGGCCACAAAATTGGCAAAGCCGGGCAATCCGATCGAAGCAAAAGCGGCGAAACCGAAGAGCAGCCCCAGTTTCGGGAGCGATTTGGCGAGACCGCCGAATTTCTCGAACTCGAGGGTCCCGAAACGATCCCGCATCCATCCCGCCAGCGCGAAGAGCAGGGCGATGGAAATGCCGTGGGCAAACAGGAGCAACACCGTGCCCGATACCCCCACGACGTTACCGGCGGCGATGCCGAGAAAGGCGTATCCCATGTGCATCACGCTGGAATAGCCCAACATGCGATCGAGCT